>JANXOO010000985.1 GCA_025353525.1 Schlesneria sp.
TTTTTTTCCAACCTGAAAATGTTTCTCGGCGTTGCACAACATTGTAAACAGGCTCACTACCGAACCGGTTGCTGGAGCGACGAGATCACGACCATTGCGAAGATTGCCAGGTGCGCAACTATCATCAGTCCGCCGACGATAATTCCAAAGATGGCTCGCCCTGTCCCGGACAATTTCGGGTTCTTTTTGATTTCTTTTCGCGCCATGATCCCGCAAACCAGAGCTGCGATTGAGAAGGGTAAACCGCACATCGGAAAGATTCCCAGCAATGCGCAGTATCCGGCTGCAATAGCGCTTACCGGGCGACCGACGGGTAACAGCATTCTTTCCATTGAGCTGGAATCGTCGCCGGAATTCTGTTGCCTTCCGTCGAGATACTGTTCGCAGTAGCGGCATTTGATCGCAACGGCAAGGATCTTTTCCCCGCACTGCGGACACGATTTCATTTCAGAGACGGGCTGATTGCCAGACACGTTAAAAACTCCGGTTTCGGGACCTGCCATTGACGTTTTTTGCCGATTCACACATAGTTCTGCCCTCCCCAGTCCCCGCCGTTTGTCATTTTATGTAGAAAAGTTTGCTCGATGTCCGAGACGCCCGACCGTTTGGAAGCCGCTCGACTGGATAAACTCGCGAAAATCGAGGCGCTTGGTCTCGATCCCTGGGGGCAGCGATTCGACGGACACATTAGCATCGAAAGTGCTCGCGAACAATGTCCGACCGAACACGGGTCTGAAGGAGCGACCGTTCGCGTCGCCGGACGCATCATGAAGTGGCCGAAAACCGGCAAACTGAACTTTCTGCATATTCAGGACTATTCCGGTCGGATCCAGTTGATGCTCTCGCAAAAGGATTCGACCCCCGAAACGTGGGCATTGCTCGAATGCCTCGATCTGGGTGATCTGATCGGGGTCGAGGGTCGATTGCGCGTCACGAATACCGGCGAAAAGACGATCTTCGTCACCGAACTTGTGATCCTCTGCAAGTCACTCGCTCAGCCCCCTGAAAAATTTCACGGGTTGCAGGACAAGGAACAACTGCTCCGCCAACGCTATGTCGACCTGATTTATACCGAAGGCGTGCTTGACAGGATGTTCAAGCGGATGCGGATCATTGATTCGATTCGGCAGACGCTGCGGGGCGACCGATTTTTTGAAGTCGAAACGCCCGTCCTGCATTCGATCGCCGGGGGGGCTGCGGCTCGCCCCTTTGTCACGCACCATAATGCACTCGACATTCCGCTTTTCCTGCGAATTGCACTCGAACTGCACCTGAAACGATTGATGGTCGGCGGCATCGAACGTGTCTATGAGATTGGTCGCGTCTTCCGGAACGAAGGAGTCGACGGCACACACAATCCCGAATTTACGATGATCGAATTGTATCAGGCCTATGGCGACTACAATTCGATGATGGATCTTGCCGAAAAGCTGATCTCGCAAGCGGCGATTGCCGCGAATGGAACGGCCGTTGTTGCGTGGGGTGAAAAGACCATCAATTTTACGCCACCGTTCCAACGAGCCACGTACAGCGACTTGTTCCGCGAGCACGCAGGTTGCGAGATTCACGATGTCGCTGCGGTGGCTGCCGTTGCAACCAGGCTGCATATCCCGACGGCCGATCGTCATCCCGATGTGATTGTGAACGATGTCTTCGAAGCGACGGTCGAAGACAAGCTGATTGGCCCGGTCTTTGTCATCGACTACCCCGCTTCAATGTGTCCGCTGACGAAGCGCAAGCGAAACGATCCGGCGATTGCCGAACGGTTCGAAATGTTCGTGGACGGCATGGAAGTGGCGAATGCCTATACCGAATTGAACGATCCCAGACTGCAGGAAGAATTGTTCCGTACACAACTTGCAGGACTGCCGGATGACGATTCAATGGCCAAAATGGATCACGATTTCGTCCGGGCACTGAAAACAGGAATGCCCCCCGCAGGCGGAATGGGGATCGGTATCGACCGGTTGATCATGCTTTTAACGAACACCAACAGTATCAGAGACGTGATTTTCTTCCCGTTGCTCAAGCCGGAACAGGAATAGATTCAAAAATGGAAATCTTTTTGACGACAACGATTCGATCTGAAAATCATTGACTTTCACGTTTAAATTTGCTGAATACTGCTCACTATCCGTGCCAAAGGACTGGCTATGTACAAGTTGCTTCTCTGTCAACGATATCTTCGAACTCGCTATATCGCATTGGCGAGTATCATCAGTGTGACGCTGGGTGTGGCGACGATGATCGTCGTCAATTCCGTCATGGCCGGATTCGGCTGTGAAATGAGGAGCCGGATCCAGGGGATCCTGTCCGACATCATCATTACCACGCGAAGTATGAACGGGGAACTTGATCCCGAACGTCAAAAGGAACTCATTCGCAGTCTGGTCGGAGACTACATTACCGGCGTGACTGCGACCGTCGAAGTGCATGCGATCCTGAATTACAATTACTTCGGCGAGAGTGTGCCTCATCCGGTCAATCTGGTCGGAATCGACCCCGAGAGCAAATCGGAAGTCGGACCACTGATCGACTATTTGCAGAGTTACCACGAGCGAACGATCGACGGACAAACGATTCCTGCGGAACGATCCCGGACCGAACCGGTGGGATGGGAATTGACCCGCGCCGCGATGGAACACCGGATCGCGAACGATGAAAATCAGCGACAGGCGCGACGATGGCGACAGCAATTGAAACGTCAGCGCGAACAGGAACAGCCTCAGGATCCGGATTCGATGGCAGTCAAAGATCCGTTTGCCACCCATCCCGAGGGGCCCGACGATGATGACGAGTCGATTGGAAAACTCCAGAACGGACGGATCTATATCGGTGTCGGATTAGCGACCTACCTCGATCATGATCCCGAGACGAAAAAGCCCAAAACAAAAGAAATGATTCGTCCAGGCGACGACGTCGTACT
>JANXOO010000990.1 GCA_025353525.1 Schlesneria sp.
AAGGCGACGAACGCCAGAAAAACGGTTTATCGCCTTGATGTCCAGGATCGACAGCTTGTCGGTCTCGAAGTCTTGCAGATTGCAGGGATTCACCACGATCACGTCGACAATTGCCACCGCCAGCTTCAGAAACGCATTCAGCAGGCTGATCAGAGCCACCTCATTTCCCGGCGTTGCGAACGACTTTTTGAACGCCATATCGATCAACGGGCTGATTCCAATCGACTTCCTTGATTTGCGCGGGGTTTGGGTGGAAAACTTTTCAAGATGCCCAGGCTTTTCAGGATTTGCAGGATGCTCATCGGTTTTTGAAAACGGATGGACATCCTGGAAAACGCGAAGCGGAGTTGAGTTTTGTGACGAACTCCGCTGCTCTTTGACCATTTTTCCCTCAGTCAGCATCGTGCGCAAGACCCTTTTCCTGAGATCAAATGATCGAGATTGTCATGTTCACCCAATCCGAACAGCTTGACAAAGCAACGTTTGTCGATATGTTGGAGTGTTGATGCCCTCCCCACTGCCCGCCTTGACTCGCAAACAATTGCTGTGCTTCGATTTGTCGCTGGCTGCGATTGAATCGGATGGTTCCGAATTCCTCCTGGAAACGCTCCATGAAAACGCAAACGATGTGCTACGGCCACAGGTCGGTCCTCGTCGAATTCCGGTCCGGTTCGAACAATCTGATCCGACTGCGACAGAAATCCTTTCGGCACCGGTTTTCCGGATTTTTAACGCTGGGCCTGTTTGTCGTTGGCACTTCGGCATCGTTGAACGCAGCTCCTCCCAAAGGGCTCGGTGACCCTGGGCAACTGACTCAGTTACGGCTGGAACCGAATATTGGCGACAAAGGGATTCTCCTTCGCGGTCGCGATGGCAGGCAGCAACTGTTTGCAACGGGGATCTATTCCTCGGGACAACTCCGCGATCACACCCGTAAAGTTCAATACACGGCCGAACCTGCCGGGGTCGTTCAGATCGATGCGACAGGTCATATGACCCCGGTCCAGGATGGCAAGACGATTGTCAAAGCGGTCGGATCCGGGTTGACCGCCGAGTTACCCGTCGAAGTCACCGGTGTCGCCAATGATATCCCCGTCAATTTCCCGAACCAGATCACACCGATTTTCACCAAGTTGGCCTGTAACAGCGGCGGTTGCCACGGCAAGGCCAGTGGTCAAAACGGCTTCAAATTGTCGCTGCTCGGATTTTATCCCGAAGACGACCACGAATTTCTGGTGAAAGAAGACCGCGGTCGCCGCATCTTTCCGACATCACCTGGTCAAAGCCTGCTGTTGACCAAACCGACCGGAAAATCGCCACACGGCGGCGGCAAACGAATGGAGACTGGCGGTTACGAATACCGTCTGATTTCGCGGTGGATTGAACAGGGAATGCCCTACGGGGACGCCAAAGATCCTGTCGTTGTCGGCATCAAATGTGTCCCTGACGGTCGAGTCATGGATCGCGGAGCCGAACAACAGATCACCGTCATGGCGATATACAGTGACGGCTCGACCGAAGATGTCACCCGCATGGCACTCTATGAACCGAACGATCCTGAAATGGCGGAAGTCGCCGTCACTGGCATGGTGCGGACCCTGGATCTGTCGGGTGAAGTCGCGATCATGGCCCGCTATCAGGGACAGGTCGCCGTCTTCCGTTCGACGATCCCTCTCGGAGCCGAAATCGCCTCCAGACCCGCCATTCGAAATTTTATTGACGAAGCAATCATCGCGAAACTTGACCTGTTGGGGATTCCCGCGTCGCCCGTGTGTGACGACGGCACATTCCTGCGTCGGGTCTCGATCGATATTACAGGAACGATTCCCGCAGAATCAGAAGTCGCAGCGTTTTTGGCAGACACAGACAGTCAAAAGAGGGAAAAGATTGTCGATCAATTACTCGACTCGTCTGCTTACGCCGACTACTTCACCAATAAATGGAACCTTGTCTTACGGAACAAGAAACGGGGAAACGATCAGTTGGCTCCGACGTATGGCTTTCACAAGTGGATTTGGTCGAGTCTGTACGAGAACAAGCCTTATGACCAGTTCGTGCGCGAGATTCTGACGGCGACCGGGAATGCCGATGACAGTCCGCCTGTCGCGTGGTATCGCGAAGTCGATCAGCCCAACGAACAGGTCGAAGATGTCTCGCAACTGTTTCTCGGGCTGCGGATTCAATGTGCCCGCTGCCACCACCACCCGTTTGAAAAATGGAGTCAGGACGACTACTACGGGATGGCGGCATTCTTCAGTCGTGTCGGTCGTAAAAATATCATCGGCGGCAACAATCAGATGCGCGATAAACGGATCTTTGCGATCGATAACCAGGGACCGGCACAGGCACGCAACGAACGGACAGGCAAAATGCTCTCCCCGACCGGTTTGGGGAGCAAACCGTACACAGTGACCCCGGACGACGATCCCCGCTCATTGCTGGTTGACTGGATGGCCGATCCACAAAATCCGTTCTTCGCCAAAGCACTCGTCAACCGCTACTGGAAGCACTTCTTCAGTCGCGGCATCGTTGAGCCGGAAGATGACATGCGCGAAACAAATCCACCGGCAAACCCCGAGTTGCTGAATCGCCTTGCGGCCCACTTTGTTGCTGGAAAATTCAATCTCAAGAATCTTGTACGCACGATTTGCACGTCCTCAACATATCAGCTGAGCGCACTTCCGAACGAATTCAATCTGAAGGACAAGCAGAATTTCTCGCGGTACTATCCCAAGCGATTGACGGCCGAGGTCCTGTACGACGCCTTCCACCAGGTGACTTTGACCAACCAGGCCTACAACGGCCTGCCTGCGGGAACGCGAGCGATCCAGCTTCCTGATGCCAGTGTGGGCCCCTACTTTCTGAAGGTGTTTGGCCAACCGCAAGCGGATACGGCTTGCGAATGTGAACGTTCTCAGGAAGCCAATCTGGCTCAAAGCCTGCACTTGCTGAACAGTGGCGAAGTGCAAAACAAGATCGCGGACGGCGACGGTCGAGCTTCAAAATATGCTGCCGACAAGGATAGATCTGCTGACGTCAAATTGAAAGAACTTTACCGGTGGGTCTACAGTCGCGAACCCGATGCCGAAGAAATGCGGATTGCCACAGCGCATCTGGAGAAGCACAAGGACAATCCGAAACTCGCGTTTGAAGACGTGATCTGGGCGCTGATTAACTCGAAGGAATTCCTGTTCAATCACTGACGCCTGCCTCAAGTATCGAGCGACAGTGTCCGAAGAGGGCCGGATCGCGTTTCGCCAAGGACCAACCCATGCGAGACATCAAGTCTTTGTGCTTCCGGGTACTGACATGCATCGCAGTGTTTGCCACATTCGCGGTGGATGTGGCGGCACAACTTCCTTCAACC
>JANXOO010000603.1 GCA_025353525.1 Schlesneria sp.
AACAATCGCCACGACTCGGCCTTTTTGCCGCGCCAACGAGAACGGCTGGCCATCGATTCGATTTGCCGCAAATTCCGGCGCAACTTGCCCCAGCCCCAGTTCGTGGATCGCTTGTAGCATGTGTCGCGCAACGTAACCAAAGGTTCGCGCCGACGGCGTGTCGCTCCGATGCAAAAATATCCCCTGTTCGTCGTCTCTGCCAAACGCATTCGGCAACAGCATGGTCGCCGCGTACTCGTTCAACCAGTTCAATTCGTCTTGCGCGGCGATAATCGCCGTTTCAGCTGTCAAACCGATTTCAGCAACCGAAGTTGTCAGCTCGCGTTTGAACGACTCGTGAGCCGTGACGCTCTCGGTCGAGGCGTCCTTCGCGGACAATGAATCATGGGGAATTTGTGCCACGCGGCTAAGATCCCAATAGATTTCTGCTTTCTCGAGCCGGGCCATCGCTTGCACAGACCGATGCGGCGATTGACACGCAATCGCGTCCAGGTGCTTTAGGACGGCCAGCGAAGGAACGCCGCCTGCCACGCCGCGACACAGCGCCAGATCGACGTCGGGCTGATCCAAGAAACGTTGCCGCAGAATAGTGAAGGCGCGATCTCGTGTGCCTCGGACTTTTGCGTCGCTGCTTTTTCCGCCGGACTCAATCACTGTCCGGATCGCGGTCAAAGCACACTCGACATCCGCCGTCGATTCCGCGAATTGCAAAAGTTCGTCTAGTCGGGTTGTGCTCGGCTGCAGCTTGTTCGCGGCAGATGACTTCCATTCCGCGCGAAGGGCCTCCACGAGATCAATAAGCTGCTGATGCTCGTGCGACTTACTTGTCATCGCTCTTGAGTTGGAATGCTTACTCAGGTCTCTGTTTTGCGTTTGCCAATCCAGGTCCGTTCGATCCGCTGCGACCTTGGCGATTCCCAACGAGGTCGGTTGCGTGTCAACGCCTATCGTGGGTTCGATGGGGACCGGGACGTCGTATCCGCCGCTTGGGTTCGCTTGTCCCGGTATGACGACCGAGATGTCCGCGCCCTCAGGCACGTTCTTGAAGTCATAGCGACCCCGGCTATCGGTCCAAGTCGCTTCAAATTCATACTTGATTGTGCCAACGACACGGACAAACAAGGAAACACGAACTCCACGAATTGGATCGCCCTCGCCATTCATGACGATTCCTCCGAGTTCATGAACTCGATTCTCTTCGAGAGTGAGTACCCTTGCGTCGTCGAGATCGTCACAGTCGATCGTGATCGGTAAGACGCCGAGCATCCCTCCGGCGGACGTGTACTCTTGATCATGGGGGAAACTGACGTGGATCGATCGAGGCGCGCTGAACGAGTATTGCCCCGACAAGGGCGGTGTTTCGAAGTTGCCGTCGGGACCGGTCACCACCGCGAGCGCAGCGTTGAACACGAGATGTTTTAGCTGACCGCAGTCGGCCCCAATGATGCCGACGAGCGCTCCGCCGACCGGATTGCCGTTGCGGTTCTTGACAACGCCTCGGATCTTTTTTCCTTGAGTAAGCACAATTTTACCCAGCGTTCGAGCGTTTTTTGGCACGCGAACGCGGGTCGGCGCGAATTCGTTCGAATAGATAACTAATTCGCAGTCGTGATTTGGTGGAGGCGCGAATTGAAACTTGCCGTCGAGGTCCGACGTGATCGACACGTTCCAAAGACCAGTGTCTGTTTGACCAAATCCGCTGATCAGGGCGCTCGACACAGGCTTTCCGTCCGGGGCGACGCATTCCCCTGAAAGGGAGTCGATCGAAGAGGGCGTCGCAAGGAGCGAAAACGCCATGGCACTGGGGGCACGACCAGCTCCCCGCCAAAAGATCGCCGCGCCGCAGATTGCGACGATCGATAAAACCAGGAACGAACGAATGGACATGGGAATCTCCTCACATGGAAAAGGCGTCGATCCATTCCGACCGGTGGTCGGAAGGCGACAAATGAACCATCTCGCCAGAACTCCGACACTCGAAGTTTGGACTGGTTGAGACGCGACTGGCAGCGATAAGAAATCGTCGCTACGGTGAATTGCCAGAATCGGAGGACATCGGACTGTCTTCGCGCCGGCGGTTCAATTGTGATTGCAGCGATTCGATTCGGCGGTTTGACTCGGCAAGTTCTTGAAGCAACCAATTCTGGCGGGATTGATTCGCGATCCACCAGTTTGGCAAATGCCTCAATAGATAGAAAAATAACAGGATGGGGAACGCGATCCAGGAAACCATGGCGATGCAGTTGGCCACCTCATAGATCAACGGTATTGTTCCGTTCCATTCCGTGGAGCGAGTCGTTCGTTCCAATGCCATGATGACCAGCGAGGAGCCGAGCGCGAGCATTCCCAGGCCGATCAAAATCCATCTCGCGAACCGCTCGCGCGTTCGAAGTGTTCGAAGTTTCTTCGCCAACGCGTCGCGGTGAGCCGAGTAGTCGCTGGAATTCAAATCGTCATGATCGAGCAGGGCGTTCGCAAAAGTGTCAAACCGCGAGATGGTCATGATGTGGCCCCTTGTTGTTCAAGAATTCTTTTCAACGCGAGTTTGGCATGGTGCAATCGTGATTTCGCGGAACCGACGGCGATGTCGAGCGTGGCCGCGATCTCCTCCATCGAGAAGTCTTCCAGGAATCGCAATAACAGGATTTCGCGGTGAGCCATTGATAACCTGCCCAGCGCGAGGTGCACACCAGCCGCTTGTTCGGCGGTGAACCGTTCTTCTTCCGCGTGGTCGTCGACGACATCCGCGTCCCACGCGATTTGGGCAAGAACACCGGTGGTCCGATGGTGTTTCACGATGAAGCCGCGAGCGATGCGAAACATCCAAGACTGAAACGCCTGGGGTTCGCGCAATTGTGGCAACGAGCGATAGACATAAATCCACGTTTCTTGAACAATGTCGAGGACCGAATTCGGATCGGGAATCATTCGCCGCACAAAGTAGAGAAGCCGCCGATCAAACAAATCGATCAATTGCGTGAACGCCTGCTCGTCGCGCTTGGCCGCGCGCATCACCAAGAGCGCGGCCTGCAATCGTCGTTTAGGTTCTTCAGCGTCAGTCATTGTTTGTGTTCTCAATCGGCATTCATCGCGTGCTCAATGATATGTAGCGGTCGATTGCGAATTGGTTCAAAGATTTCTGCAAAAAAGGCGCAAATGTTGACGGAAAGGGGCGGGGAAAGCGAGCGGCGGTCGAGTTGGAGTTCAAAAACGCGGAACGTTCCTCGCTCAAAGTTCGCACCTACCAGAGACATCGCCACATATTCCCCGTCTCCTTGGTGTCCCCGATTCGCTGCCTCGATTACTTCACGGCCAGATTTGAAGCCGAGAACGCTGAACTTGATCTGATTCCAGATTTACTGCCCCCCTCTTCGTAGAAACGTTCTCGTGTTTTTCACGATCGAATTCTCCTCGTTTTGACGACGCATGGGAGCGCGACGAGTTCTGCCAGTCCCCTGTGTG
>JANXOO010000653.1 GCA_025353525.1 Schlesneria sp.
TATTCTATGAGCGGGACGATGTCTGGTTCCTTTCAGCCCATCGATCGCCTTTTTATCCGGGAACCGGCCAAAAGGATGAAACCGGTACCGGAAAGGGGCTCGGAACAAAATTCAACCTGCCGGTTGCGTTCGGGACATCTCGCAAGGAATATCTGGCCAGGTTTGAATCGCTCCTGACCGATGCGGCTGCCAGGTGTCGGCCGGAAATGGTGCTCATCAGCGCGGGATTCGACGCACACGCTCAAGACCCGATCGGTTCGCTCGGCCTTGAAACGGAAGACTTCCAAACGCTGACAACGCTTGTCGTACAAGTTGCTGAAACGTACTGCAATGGCCGAATCGTCAGTTGTCTTGAAGGTGGTTATCACGTCCAGCGTCTGGCCGAATCGGTCGCCTGCCATCTGAAAACACTGCTGCAAGACCCGTGAAACGTGCTGCGACGCGAGGCCCGCTGCGGTGTGGGACTGTTAGCGCACGGATTCCGGGGTTCCTTGCGGCGACTGAGCCCGCAATGTCGCAATGTCGGCGCTATTAGCCGTCAGCTTCGGGGCAATCAGTGCGCGATCAGTTTTTGCCAGCCGCTTTGATTTGCTGCGGAAATGCGATGTGAATTCGGGGTCCAGCGACGGCGGATCTCCGCGGTTCAATCGCTGGATTCGAAATGGTTGCAAATCGTGCCATAAGCTGGAACATCCCAGGGAGGGAAGGGCCAGACAGACGATTGTACATACGAGTACTGTTCTCGACGAAACCATCGCCAGGAACCTCCAGCAGCATAAGCCGTCATTGTTTTGTCAGGGGAGAGTGGCAGACGTATAGTGCAAGGTCGAATTTCTGCCAAGCCGGGTTTTATCGATGTCGAGTTTTTTCAATTGTTTTGCGGCTATCCGTTCAGTCGACTTCGTTCGACGAACGCCCAGTACCTGACCACGAGCGTTGAACGCGATCGAAGTCGGGCGATGAACGCACGGCTTGCCGGTTCGGTGAGCATTTCGTGACTCAATTTGATCCCCTTTCCGATTTGCTGGCTCATTCCCGAAGGAAGAATTCAGCCGTAAAGGCTCGATCGCACCGAATCATACTTCGGAAAAGCGAATACAAATCGGACAGCAGTTAATTTGCAGGGGTTTGGCATAACGATTGCTGGCAATCGCGATTGGTGACAGGCGTTCGTGCCATCCCCGCGGGAATCCTGATGTCAACGACGTGTTCGAGAGTAATAAATGAAGAAACTGACGCTCTCTAAACCGACCTGGTACTGTCCACATTGCGTTCGGGAGAAACTCGTTCCCGCCAATAGCGTTAAGTGGTCCGAGGTGGCGTGGCTCGCGTTGTCCCTTTGGCCGTGGAAGTGCAACTGCTGCTTTCACAGGTATCTTCGCGGAGTGATTGGATTCAGTCTCAGCCAGTCCGAGCGGTCCGAATCATTGCCGACAGACGCGGAACATCCGCAGACTCAAACATTCCCCCTGCTCCAGAGGCTTCGCCGCCGGCGATCAGCAATCAAACCGCATTCGGTACCATAATACCGGATTTCACCTGGTTCCCAATTCCTGCAACCGGGCGGCGATCATCATTTGAAAGACAAAGCAGACCAGGCCCGTGAGGATCCAGATTGTGATCGTCGCAGGCAGGTTTCCCCAACTGTCCACCGCTTGTCGTTGTCCGAAGGACGCGACTGCAAATGCAACAGGGCAGCACCCGCTGAGTGGCCCCATCAGAAAGAATGCCAGCGGCAGCGCGCCCCATTTGACGAACAGGCTGAGCAGTGCGATCAAATGCAAAAATACCAGAAACGCCATGATGACGCCCCAGAACGCAGGTTCGATCAACGACCTCAATACGGCCTCCGGCGTGACGTTGAGTTGCATCACTGCAAGGCCAAGACACAGCAGCGCGGGGGTCAAACCCAGCATGCACCCGATCGCCTTCGAATATCCGACGTAGGGAATGGATCGCGGCAACATCAGTAGCGACGACATCGTCTGCATTCGGATTTCGTCGTGAAAAACACGTGATGCCGAGATGCACGATTCCACAACAAAAGCAAATAACATGCAACCGAAAAAGATCTCGCCGACGCGTGTGAAATCGAAACCCAGTACGCTTCCATAGATATTCGAAATACCGCCGATGCCAGCGAACAGTCCCAGATAGGCAATCAATTTCACGACGAACAACAAGTAGCCGCCACCGATGAATTGAAAGTCTTTCCAGACAAACGGGTTCACCCAGCACCGACCGGGGCTGAGAAATTTCATCCGACTGGTCGATTTGACGACTCCGCCGCGTGTCGTTCCACCGGGCGCAGCGTTGTTAACGCTGGGTCCAAACAACAGCCACGCCAATCCGAAAAAGAAAATACCGACACCAATGTTCGAAAGAACCTGTTTGGTGAATACCGGTTCGTTGAAGCCGGTCGTTGTTACTTTGGTCAATTCCTTCAGGACGGACGATTCTTCGATCCATTCGAGCGAGTTCAGGATGGCAGACATCCACCCGTTTGTTTTGGTCCAACCCGACGCCTTCAGAAACGTCAATTCCGCAGTCGCAACGACAGGAGAAACCGAGTGCATGACCATCAGCACGGTTGTCACCGCTGCCGCATTTCCGCCCCTTTGAAACACGACAGAACACACCAGGCCCGTGTTAGCGAGCAACACCGTATACGCCATCAGGTCGACATAAGCGGCAATGATCTGCTGCGTCGTCACCCCCCCGAGCGTCACGGCCAGCAGCATGAAGGGAAACTGGACGATCAACAGCAGAATCACCTGAATCAACCGGCTGGTCGATTTGCCTAGCAGAATGCCAAGATGGTTCAGGCCCGCCATCTGCAGCAGGCCGATTGTTTCTTCTTCTTTTTCTTCCGTGATGGCCGAAGAAAAATAGCCGACTCCCGCACAGCTGATGAACAGAACGTTCAGCCATACAATGTGTTCGAAGAACTGCAGGCCCGGAGCACCAAACATCGAGCTCCAGATTGTCGCCCACAACATCGACAGATAGATAAACCCGACGAATGCCAGGCGGAACACATGGTTACGCAACTGCCGCGCATCCAGCCTGAGGGCTCGCGTCAACAGTGCGATCAATCCGAAATACATATGTCTGCCCGACATTCCCTATTCAAATGATTGCCACGAAGTGCTGAGCGCATCCCGGGAGACTTCATTTGACACCCTTTGTTGTCAGATCCATGAACGCATCGTTGAGGTGTCGTTTGTCTTCTGTAAACCCGATGATCGGGGCACCAAGATCGAGCAGGCCGCGCAGCAGACTGTTGGTGTCAGTCATTGTCCAGTCGTACGAAACACGATAGTCGGGACGGCCTTCCACCTGATCCGCGTCAACCACGCCGGGCAATCCCTTGATGCGATCGACGATCCCGTCGACGACAGAACCGAGCGTCACACGCCACGTTGGATGAACGTTCGTCGACGTTTGCAGACCACTCATCGTGCCGCTGTACATCACCTTGCCTTTATCGATGATTGTCACAGCGTCGCATAGCTCTGCCAGTTCCGGAAGGATGTGCGAACTGATGAAGATCGTTTTTCCCATCGAGCGAAGTGCTTTCAGGATTTCCATCAACTCGATTCGGGCTCGCGGATCAAGTCCCGATGCGGGTTCATCGAGCAACAGCAAATCAGGATCGTTGACCAGTACACGGGCCAAACTGGTTCGCTGTTGCATACCGCGTGACAGTCCGCTGATCAGGTCGTTTTTGCGGCCTTCCATGTCTGTCAGTGCCAGCACTTCATCAATGACACGGGTTCGCTGGGCAAACGGAAGTCCGTACGCAGCGGCGAAGAAATCGAGATATTCGTAGACGGTCATCTGCCGATAGGTGCTGAAGTGATCGGGCATGAATCCGATCTTGCGGCGGACCATCTTCTGTTCGTCAACAACATCGTGACCGAAGACTTTCACGATTCCGAATTGTGGCCGAAGCAACGTGCAGATGATCTTGAGCGATGTCGTTTTGCCCGCACCGTTAGGCCCGACAAAGCCGTGCAGCGATTGCGGCATCACTTTGAAACTGACGTGATCGAGTGCACGTCGACCCTTGAATGAATGGACGACATCATCGACTTCAATCACGGGACGCGTTGAACTTCCGTTCGTCGAACTGCTCATCGGTGGGCTCTTATCATATTGAAATGAGATCGATCACTTGTGCTTCGCCACATTCGGACATGACCGCAGGACCATCTCGTGGCGAAGTAGTGCCAGGTCCACAGGGGGCGAACCCGATTCAGGGTGTTTTGGCATCCGACATCGACAGGTTGATACAGTACAGCACGCGTCCCTCCTGGTGAGCCAGTCGTTTGTTCTGGATCGCAAATTCACCAGGCGCCTTCGCATACAAAAAGACCCGAACCACGTTCGGAGTTAACCGCACTTGTTCAGCATCGGTTTCGCGACTGACGCTCAGGCTGCGCGACAGTAGTAAATCGTACATTTGCCCATAACGATCTGATACTGAGATTTTCGTTCCGTTGTCGTAGCCGTTTCCGTAGCCATAGCGATAAAGATTGCCATACCGGTTTTGTTTTTCGGAGACGCGCAGCATACCGACGACATTGCCCGCTTCACTCGACATGACCAGCGCATCGTCTTTCCAGGTCAGGGAATAAAAAGTGTTGCCGACCAAAGCGTACTGTTTTTCGACGTCGTCTCGCTTCAGTCCCTGGACATCAAATTCCAGTTCTGTCACTCGACCGTCCTGCATTTTGGAAGATGTCAGAGTCAGTTGCGGCCCGGCAAAAGCGATCTTCGTCCGTGATGCCAGTTCACGATTGGAAAAAGGAGGGATATCGACATTGAAGACCGCTTCGGCCCCGTTATTGATGAAGCCTTTGACCTGTTCGTATTCGTTGCAGGTCGAGTAGAGCGATCCGAATGCGTTGTGCCGTATTTCATAGTACGCACCCGAGGTCACAAAGATATTCGACCAACTGGAAACATCCATTTGTCCATCCGGCAGCGGCCTGGCAATGGCGACGGAATGCACAGCGGTTGACTCGCCGTACCCGCGCTGGCCGACGTATGAAAAGAGCAAGCTGAACAGTGCCACAGTTCCCAACAACCCGGCATAGACAATCCGAAAGTCCGACCACTTTTTTCCGAGCAAATAGCAACCTGGAAAGACCAGTCCGATATAGACCCAGAACATGAAATGTAACAGCACCCAATTGTGCTCGGGCTTTGTCATATCTTTGAGCTGGCTGAGAAAGGAATTGGATTTGAAAGGATCGGTCCCTTCGCCATATCCGGGATTCGGATTACGTTGAACCGACTGTGATTCGTCGACCTGATCGACAATGTCATCTGTTTTTTCCGTCGTATTCGGCGACTGGTAGTTTTTGGGAAGCAATGCGCAGATCTGCAGCAGTTCACCATCTCCGAATTGCGAGCGAGTCATCGGGACCCGAACAATTCGGCCAGCTCCGTACATCTGGTCGTCGAGTGGAGATTTGAGGACGCTCATGGGCCCCGTGAAATCGGGGAATTTGCCGCTGACGTCGTGCAGGACAACAACGGTTCCGCCCAGATAGACCCAATCGAGAAATGATTGCCGTCGGGCTTCTTCCCAGCGAGGAATGTGATCCAGAGCGACCAGTTGCAAGGCATCGGTCGCGGTGACAAAGGGTGGAAACAGGTTGTCAGGCAAGTGAAATTTGATGGGGCCTCCTTTGGCGGAGACCGAATTCGGATCGTCCAGGATTATCCGCTGGTATTTCGCCAACCTCGGAGACTGCAACGGAAAGCTGCCCCCGTGCCAACTGACTTGCCAGGTTTCCGCGCTGTAACTCGCCTCAATCGTGACATAGGGGTAGAACTGGACCCATTTGGACGAATTAGGAGCGAGAGTGACGGGTTCTACAATCGCGGCGTCAACGGTTCCCGCTCCCCCCAAAGATTTTCGCAACTGGACTTCGCCGTTGAACGGTTGCGGAGTCGGATTATTGACCAGTACGGAAAGGACATTGAATCGATGCGAAGCAACCTTTCCGTTAAACCCCCACTTGTAGTCAGAGACATCCAGTGCCGATGCAACCGACGCAAGACACATCCACACGGCGCCAATCCAAAGGCTCCGAAAAAATGTCGCGCGACGCGAATGATCGCGGAAGAGCCGATCCGGATGCGAATCGGTGAATCGGATTGTCATGTCGTTACACTCTCCCTAACCGCAGTCCCGGATCTGCCACTCGATCCGGATTTTCGAGTCTGTGGGGCTGCCGGAAATACATCAAGGCATTCCGTCTGTGAACAGGATGCCAATTCCGGCGGAAAAATGAAATGCACCCGTAAAAAGTTTCCCGTTTCTCTCCGCCGCAGCAATCTGGTTTTCCTGCGTATGAAGGACTATGCTGCCTTTGACGCATATTGACATGGCGGTGGAACCGAAACCCTAATCGAACAAGGAAACTTGTGAATGTCTGTTGAAGTCGAGCTATTGGAACTGAGCCGCAAATTGCTGACCGCGATTGACGGAGGTGATTGGCAAACGTATGTGTCACTGTGTCTCGAATCGATCACCTGTTTTGAACCGGAAGCCAATGGACAGTTGATCGCCGGAATGCCGTTCCACAAGTTCTATTTCGATCTTCCCGCGACTGCAACCAAACCCGCAAAGCAATCGACGATTGCATCGCCGTACGTCCGCATGATCGGTGATGCCGCGGTTGTGACCTATATCCGTGTCGTTCAAAAGCTGGACAGTAACGGTTCGCCCGTTTCCACGACGGCAATGGAAACCCGGATCTGGCAAAAGACTTCCGGTGGCTGGAAGCACGTCCACTTTCATCGGACCCCTTGCTGAACTCGCACGTACCGCAACATCGAAACCCGGTCGCTCATGAAATTACCCGAATTGAAAATCCTCGGGGACGAACCCCCTTCGGGACATGAAATCGATCCGATCTGCGGGATGTCGGTCGACCCGAAAACCGGTCTTTCGTGCGAACGGGACGGAAAACGGTGGTACTTCTGCTGTGAATCGTGTCGCCGCCGATTCCTCGAACCGACTGGCGTCCCGGTCGAACCACCACCGCCAGGAACGCATTTTTTCTGCCCGATGTGCCCGGATGTGTCGAGTGACTCTCCGGCAGATTGCCCGTTATGCGGAATGGCACTCGAACCGGAACTGAGCTCTGCAACATCAAATGCCGCAGACTCGGGCCAGCACGACTTGTGGAACCGGTTTGTCATTGCGACTGTGTGTACGGTTCCTGTCCTTTTCCTGGCGATGAGTCCAATGTTGGGACTGTCGCCCGAACGGGTCATCGGTCAGTCGACATCGGCGTTTCTGCAATTGATGCTGACACTGCCGGTCGTCGGGTGGTGCGGATGGCCGTTCTGGGTGACCGGAACCAA
>JANXOO010000655.1 GCA_025353525.1 Schlesneria sp.
ACCGGTGAGGGTGGCGTGAGCTGAGGTGTTCCGAGTAACTCGGCGGCAGCGACACTGACAGTATCCAGCCTGTTGAGAAACGGTGTCGGTTGATCGCCGGTCCGGAATAAATTCAATTTTTCGACCGACACTGGCACATTCGCCAATGCCCACAATGCTTCAATCCGATTGCGTTCAGAGAGGCCCGGATTATTGAGACGGCTGATCAGCCGTTTTCGACCGTCGGCTGTTTCAGACAGGGTTCGAGCCTGAATCCGTCGTTCGACGAGTGGTGACCCGTGTTCACTGTCCCTCGTATTGCCCGTCAACGCGGTTTTCTCCGACTGTGGTGGAGCGTGGATTGGCGAGATTTTCCAAATCCGCCCCTGGCCGTGCAGTTTGTATTCTTTCGACACCCAATCGGTGACGAATAGCGATCCGTCCGGAGAAATCGCGATTCCGACAGGTCGAAAATCCTCTCCTCCCTTGATGACGGGTTGCGGGATTGATTCAAAAGAAACACTGCGAGGTTTCAGGACGAACTTGTCGATGCGGTGGTCTCCCCAGCTTCCGACCAGCAATGTGCCAAGGTAGTCGTCGGGGAATCCGTCCGACTCGTAACAAACGATTCCCGACGGAGCTTCTCCTGTTCCTGATACCATTGGCAGCGTGCCGGGAATTTCTCCGTTCCAACTGGTGAAAGGATGCGTTCCCTTGCGTCCGTTTCGAAACCGGTAACCGTAATCGCCCCCTTCGATCAGATGCAACAACCGGCAGGGGGGACGGCTGTCGGGATCGTTGTCGACGGTAAACATTCGTCCGAATGCGTCGAAGCAACTGGCGTGCGGATTCCAGAATCCTGTCGCCCATCGTTGCAACTTCGACCCGTCTGGCCGACAACGATAGACGTTGCCTCCTTCACCCCCGCCCGTCAGTGTTGTTCCGTCGCTGCCTGTGATTGTGTAGTCAGCTCCAAGATTCTCGCCGAATCCGAAGTACATGTTTCCGAGTGCATCAAAGGCAAATCCAGCCAGGCCGTTGTGAGGATAGTCGCCAGCCGTTTCAAGATGGACCAACCGCTTGATGTCGTCACATTTCAGGTCTCCGTCAGAATCCGAGCAGAGAAAGATTTCCTTTCGCGTGGCAACGAACACTTCTGTCAAAGCGGACGGCGTCGACTTCAGCGGATCGATCCGCTCGTTCGAGTGCTGTTCGTGGTCGCGTCCTGGCCCGAGATCGAGCCATGCCGGCTTCACGGCGATGCTCATGGAATGGGTCAATCCGTCCTTGAAGACGGTTATTTCATCTGCTTTTCCGTCACGGTTGGCATCGACCATGACCAGAATCCGGTCGGTTGGATGTCCCTTGTAACCTTCGGGCGGAAAATGGGTATTGCTCTCGATCGCCCAAACACGGCCGGCTCGATCGACATCGATGCCCGTCGGCGTGACGATCTGCGGCGATTCGGCGAAGAGTTCGACTTTCAGTCGCGGGTCGGTCGAACGGGGTACAGAATCGTCCGCGCCCAACGCGCGATCGACAAGAACCTGGGCTTGGACGAGAACCAAAATTGAAAAGAATCGGACAAGTGGCATGCGCGGACTCCGGGGGCTGATTAATAGCAATGTTTTTATTCTGACTGCGTTCCGGTTTGCGGCGTCGCTTGTGAGTCCGTTTTTGCGTCAGGAGCGGACACTTCGGCAAAGTACCATATTCCTGGTGACTGAAAATTTGGCAACGACATCAATTCGGACAGCGAACGGTATCAGCAGGATTTCGGCATTGTGCGGGCAAATGAGCAGCCTCGCAACCGAGAGTGAGATATCCGCAGAAATCGCGATCGCTACCTGATTGGTCCGCGAAGAACGCGGTCGACACCTTGAGCCAGCAACAATTCCGCGACTTCTTTCCCCAGAGATTCGGCTGCCGACACGTCCGATGACGCGTGTGCCATCCAGCGACTCTGGCCATCATGCGAAAGCACCACCGCTTCAAGGAAGAGTATGTCAGCATCAACCTTTGTCTGCACGCCAAGCGGCGCATGACACCCCGCCCTGAGGGCCGACAACAGGCTTCGCTCTGCCGTCACAGCGGAAACCGTGGGCGAATCTGCGATCCGCGACAAAAGAGTTCGCAAATCGATATCGTCTGACCGACATTCGACTCCGACCGCCCCCTGCCCGACGGCCGGGTACATTTCCGGCGGGACAATTTCGGAATGAATCCGATCCGCCAAACCGAGTCGCGTGAGTCCGGCGGCAGCGAGAATCAGAGCGTCATATTGACCTTCGTCCAGCTTTCGCAAGCGGGTTTCAACGTTCCCACGGACTTCCGACAACTGCAAATCGGGGCGAAGATACCGAAGCTGTGCCTGTCGACGGGGGCTGCCTGTTCCGACGCGGGCCACCAAAGGCAAACTTCCGACATTGGAGATTTCGGTTTGACCGATCGGCAAAATCAGGGCATCGGCCGTCAGCCCCCGAACAGGGGTGGCCGCAAGCGTCAGCTCCTTCGGTCCGTCGGTTGGAAGATCTTTCAGACTGTGGACGGCCAGATCGGCCCGCCCGTCAAGAACTGCCAATTGAACTTCCCGAGTGAAAACGCCGAAACTGCCCAGCGTTCGAAGCGATTCAACCTGATCTCGATCTCCCGTTGTCGAGACATGGACAAGCTCGACAGTCACTTCCGGTGCGATGGCGGATATCAGGTCTTTGATGTAGCGGGACTGCCACAGGGCCAGGTGGCTGGCGCGGGTTGCGATTCGAAGTGTAGGTCGGGGAAACGGAAGCAATGGGGCTTTTTCGATATTCGGGGTTCGGTGATCGAGGTTCGGTGATCGGGGTTCGCACTTCATTCAAAGAGCGTCAGAAGCTGTCGGAAGCGAGCTTCATTACGTCTTCCTCTTCCTCATCTTCGCTAAGAGGGACAACATCGTCGACGCGATTTTTCCTGAGTCTGCCAGCGTGTTTGATCGCCGTGGCATCCACTTCGAAATCCAGATCACCATCGGGAAGTGCAATCGGAATATCAAGGCTTGGCGGTGCTTCGACCGCGGGACGCTTGCGAGGTGGGGCTTGTCTTGCTGTCGGGGGATCGGCTTCCGCCGTTTCGACAACCTTGTCGACCGCTTTCTTCTTAGGCATCGACCTGGACACGGCAGGAGCTTCGTTTTGCATCTTGAAGTGAACGTCGCCGATGACCAGATCGTCACCGATCGTGATCGTCGCTTCTTTTTCGATCCGGATTCCGTTCAGAAAGATGCCGTTCGTACTGCCGAGATCCCGGACGACGAATTTGTTGTTTACCTGTGCGATACAACAATGTTTGCGTGAGATTTTTCGGCTGTGCGTCAACGAGACATCGCAATCGGATTGACGGCCGATCAACACGATCGCCTTTTCCAATGGAATCAGACATTGGCCGGAATCAACGGGAACCAGAAAGGCCGGCATTCAAATTCTCCCCGCAAGTAATCCCGACATCATAAGCTTGAAATCACCCGTTGAAAACCCGGAATCCCGTTCGGTGAAGCAATTTCCGTACGCGGGATCCCGAGAACTATTGAGTCAGCCTTGCCCAATGCTGCTATAACCGGTAATTTCCTCCCGAACCCTTTATTCGGTCGACCGTGGCAACGATCTCCTTCTCTGGCAATTGGCTTGAGAGGGCTAACGCTATTGGGCAAGATGCCTTTATTTGAAAAGTGGATCGAAATCGCGGACGTTCGACATTTTAACCCTTCGCGAAGGAGCTCACGGATGAGCCGACTCAGCGTATTCTGGCCAGACGAAACGAACACGATCAAGGCAGTTTCAGCCGCGTTGCATACGGCGGAGCCGGATGAACCCGCAATTCTGCCCTTCAAAGGCCATCGACCCGGTTCCAGTGCCGTCCCCCAAACGATGGATGTGATCACGAGAGCACGGGTACTTTTCAACAATCGTAAGTGCCACGATTGCGGTTACCCGGTTGTCGAACCGATCGAACTTCAAGATGCCTTGCGAAACGGGGCGGGGCTGTCGATCCCCGGTACCGCAACATTGATCGGCTTTCATTGCTGTGGCTGCCAAAACGAGTGGTCGGTGTAACCTGGTACTGCGTCACCGGCTGGCATTGAAGACGGCCGGCATTGGAGACGGATGTCGTGGAAAAACGGGGACCGGCACGAGGAAGATTTGAAGCCAGTCCCCGTTTTTCCAAGGTTGGAGATGACGTGATTCAATCGTAAAAAACAACAATTTGCGGTAATCCACCTTGATTCATCGAACGGATCAACGTATTTTTGTATGATCGCACGGATGCGACAGCCGTGATAATGATTCAAGATTCCTGCCAGAGGGCTGAACTTCATGACGAGGCTTCAACTCAAGCCAACTGCTGTTCACGACAGAATCGCAAAAGCGGTCCGGATTTCGACTGTTCTGATGCTTTTCGGAATCGCAGAAATGTCGCGAAACCTGAACTCTGCCGAGCCGCCTGACAATCCCGAAAATGACCCCCAGTACATCACTTCCGGTTCGCTGGTGATCTGTGGTGGTGGCCAGTTGCCTGCACAACTGATCGAGCGTTTTATTGAACTTGGGGGTGGTCCACAGGCGCGCGTTGTGATTGTCAGTTCGGCCAGTGCCTATGCCGACACCGACATCCGTGCCCGGCTTTCAGGCTGGTTCGATCGGCTCGCCGAAAACGAAATCGCCTCGATCGACATCCTGCATACGAGATCTCGTGAACGGGCTGACGAGGACGATTTTTCGAAGATTCTTGATTCTGCCACGGCGGTCTGGTTTTCAGGTGGCAACCAGAACTGGCTGTCCCAAACCTACCTCAATACAAGGACTGAAGAACGATTTCATGGTGTGATGGCTCGAGGTGGTGTGATCGGTGGAACTTCTGCCGGTGCCGCGATCATGTCCCGATGTATGATTGCTGGCGGAAAACTTGAACCCATGCTGTCGACGGGCCTGGGATTTTTGCCTGGAACGATTGTCGACCAGCATTTTCACAAACGAGACCGGCAAGACCGACTGATGCGTGCCTTGCAGCTTCGACCCGGGATGGTCGGGATCGGAATCGACGAAGGGACAGCGCTTATCGTTCGCGGCCGCAGCCTGGAAGTCATCGGCGAATCCGATGTGACGTTATGTCTTTCACCGTCGCCTCTGCGTCCGGGAAGCGTCAAGCAGCTTGCGGTGGGAAAACGAGCCGACATTGTTGCGTTGCGCCGCGCCGCAATCGCCCGTGCGGAAACGATCGTCGCAACCACCGAATCAAGCGTTCCTGACGTTCAGAACGGCACGCTGGTGATCGCCGGTGGTGGGCCGACACCGCAGGAAGTGATTGATACATTCCTTGCCGCGGCAGGGGGCGTTGAATCGCCGATTGTCGTGGTTTCAAATGCATCGGGCGAGTTACCCCCGGAGCGAAACGAAGTTTGTGGCTTGTTGAGTGCCGCCGGTGCTCAAAATGTACAGATGATTCATGCAAAGACCCGGGAAGATCTGTCAAACCCCCGGCTGATTTCACTTCTCAAAGCGGCGCGAGGCGTCTGGTTTACGGGCGGTCGCCAGTGGCGACTTGTCGACGCCTATCTCGACACCAACGTGGAGCAATTGTTTCACGATGTTTTGCAGCGCGGCGGGGTCATTGGCGGGACTTCTGCCGGAGCGACCATTCAAGGTGAGTACCTGGTCCGCGGGAATCCCCTGGGAAACGAAGAAGTATTATCTGAAGGCTACGATCGTGGATTCAATTTTCTGCACGGAGTTGCCATCGATCAGCACTTTACCCAGCGCGACCGACTCGACGATCTTGCCCAACTGAAGAGAGCCCACCCGGAAATGATCGGCCTGGGTGTCGACGAATCAACGGCGCTGATCGTTCGCGGTTCGACGATGAAAGTCGTTGGCGCACACCATGTCACGGTTTTTGACCGTCCGTCGAATGCCTCGACCGAGACCCCCGAATTCGCGATCCTCAAATCGGGCGAGCAGTACGATCTGCGCCAGCATCGGCGAATGGAAGCATCGATCGCCGATGCGGCAGCAAGGTAATTCCGGTTTAGCGCAACGCTCCAAGAGCACTCAATCGCATCGCGTTGATCGACGGAATCAGCCCGCCGAAGAAACCCATCGCCATTGCCAGCAACATTCCGACGGCAATCGTGCTGGCATCGACCGTCAGTCTCAGGACGACGAATTTGCCGCCTCCCTGGCCGCTCGTGACGATGCTGTTGGCCGTGAAACCGTCGCACAACGATCCGATTAAACAACCGATCGCGCCACCCACAAGTGCCAGGACCATCGATTCCAGCAGGAACGAGACCAGGATCTGCCATCGTTTGAAACCGAGCAATCGAAGGACACCGATATCTTTTGTTCGCTGGCTGATGGCGGCAAACATTGTATTCATCACTCCGAACAGTCCTCCCATCGACATGATGAATGCCACCAGCATCGCCATCCCGAGGAATTGGACGTTTGTGGCGGAAAGGTTTGCGAAATAGGCCTGTTCGACTTGAGCACTGACAGCTGATGTTTTGTATTCCGTTGAAAAGTACTCTTTCAGCATCTCGGCCCCCCATTCGGCGTCCGAGAAATTCTCGCGAACCGTCCGGAAAACAGGAGTCGGCGCGGTCGGGTCGGATGTCTTCAGTGCCACGGCTTCGTCGTAGGTCTGCCGGGCAGCTCGCTTCCGTTCGGTAATCATGGCGATTCGCTGGTCCTTCCGGAAATCGGGCCTGGCCCGGACGCAGAAGGTCGTGTAGTTCGACTTTCCAAACGAAGGACTGACCTGTGATTGTCGCATCCAGACTTCAGAGTCATAGACCGTACCGGAAGTCTCAAAGACACCCGCGATATACCAGACACGTTCTCCAATTTTGAACGTATCGCCGACATCGAGGCGATCTTTGCGTTTGGCGGAAGCGAGCATTTCATCCGTTCGGTCGCTTCCGAGTTCCCGGGCGATGGCCGATCCGAGTATCGCTTCAATTGCTGTATCCCCGGCGGCGTTGATC
>JANXOO010000690.1 GCA_025353525.1 Schlesneria sp.
ACTGCTCGACTGGCTCGCCGGTCAGCTCGTGCGGCGCGGTTGGAGCATCAAGGACATGCACCGTTTAATCCTCAACTCGGCGACGTGGCAGATGTCATCGTTGGCCACTGACCCGCGCAGTATCGAAGCTGATCCGGACAACCGGCTGCTCACGCGGATGAACCGCCGCCGCCTCGAATCGGAGGCGCTGTGGGACGCTGTTCACTCGGCGTCGGGAACATTGAATCTCAAAGCGGGCGGACGACCTGTGATGCCAGCGCTGGAAGCGGATGAGCTGGCAACAATTCGTGACAAGTATCACTGGGTTGTCACGGCCGATCCCGCCGAACACTCGCGCCGAGGACTCTACATGATGTCGCGTCGCAACTTTCGGATGCCGATCTTTGACGTCTTTGACAGCCCGCCAAACGCCGTCAGTACCGGTCGCCGCGATGCGACCACAGTGGCCCCGCAAGCGTTGTGGACTCTCAACAATCGCCGCGTCTTCCGACTGGCCGAGCTGTTCGCAGCGCGGTTGATTCGCGAAGCGGGCGAAGACCCCGCCGCTCAAGTCGATCGCGCCTGGCAAGTCGCTGTCGGTCGCCGCCCCACCCATACCGAACGCACCGAGTCGCGCGCGTTGCTCGACTCGCTTTCAGCAACATCTTCGCGCTCCGCTGCGCTGGCGACGTTCTGCCTCGCGCTGTTCAACCTGAATGAGTTCTTGTACGTCGAATAGGAATCACGTCATGCGTCATCAAGTCATCAATCGCCATGCCTGCCGAAACATCGAACCGGCTCTTTCCCGCCGCGACTGGCTGGCCCGCACAGGGGGAGGATTCGGGGCCGTTGCGCTTGGTTCTCTGTTGAACGGAGACGCCCCGGCTGCCGACAACGTAGCCTCGCGCGCTCCGCATTTCGAGCCGCGAGCCAAAGCCGTGATCTCGCTGTTCATGCAGGGAGGACCGAGCCAAGTCGATACGTTCGATCCGAAGCCGGAACTCGAACGGCTGCGAGGTCAGCCGGTGCCCGCCAGCTTCGCCGCCGAAGGACTACAACTTCAGTTCATGTCCGCCACGGGAGCGGTGTTGATGCCCTCGCCGTTCAAGTTTGAAAAGTATGGCGAGAGTGGACTGCCAGTGTCCGAGATCTTTGCGAGGACCGCTCAACACGCGGATCGACTGGCCGTGATTCGGTCGTGTCATCATGAGTCGTTCATTCACGGCCCGGCCCTCAGCCTGATGCACACCGGCTCGTTGTTGCTTGGACATCCGAGTGTCGGTTCGTGGGTCGTCTACGGCCTGGGTTGCGAGAGCGACAACCTTCCGGCGTATGTCGCGATGAGCGACAATGACGTGGTGCGCAACGGCGTTGTTTCCTATGGAGCCGGATTTCTCCCTGCCGTGCATCAAGGAACCATCATGCGGACGGAGGGCGCTCCGATTCAGAACCTGACACCGCCATCGCAGCTTGCCTCCGGACAGCAGCGCGCGGTTTTAAATCAGCTCGCGTCATGGAACCAACGACACGCCGCCGCTCGCCCTGATGACTCGCGGCTCGAAGCACGCATCGCCAATTACGAACTCGCGTTTCGAATGCAATCGGCCGCACCGGAGCTGATCGATCTGGCGGGCGAAACGGCTGCCACGCGCGGCTTGTACGGACTCGACACGCCTCCGACAGAACGCTTTGGCCGCATGTGCCTGCTCGCACGGCGGATGGTCGAGCGCGGGGTTAGATACGTCCAACTCTACTGTTCCGACTGGGACGCCCACGGCGAATGCACGACGAATCATCGCAACGTCGCCACGGCAATTGATCGGCCAGTCGCTGGCCTGCTGACCGATCTGGCACAGCGCGGGCTGCTGGACACGACGCTCGTCACCTGGGCCGGTGAATTCGGGCGCACGCCCGTCATGCAGGGTAATCAGGGCCGCGATCACAATCCCTACGGTTACTCGACGTGGCTGGCCGGCGGCGGCATTCGCGGTGGTCAAGCCATCGGAGCGACGGACGAACTCGGCTTCCGCGCGGTCGAAGACAAAATCCACGTCCACGACCTTCACGCCACGATGCTCACGCTGCTGGGCATCGACCACGAAAAGCTGACCTACCTCTTCGAGGGCCGCAACCGACGTCTCACCGATGTCGGCGGCTACAATCACATCGCGGCACGACTCACACGATCACTTGCAGATGAGCGGAAGTGACTCAGTACACCGGAGTTGGTGTAAGAGTTTAGTTCACCCCCCGGATTCCGGGATTTCCACACGGTGGAATTTCAGGTAAATCGGCATCCATCTTTACTCGGAATGGATGCCGATGTCATTTCCATTTTATCCCAATCACGAACACGGCTGCCCGCATGTAGGGCATTGCCCCCATCCGGGTGGCGCGTCCCTTGGTACGTTGGTTCTTTTGGCCAATGAGACCCAGGAATCACGCGAGTATCTTTTTCGGACGATCGACGCCGAACGCGCGACGATCTCCCGGTTGGTGGACGAAAATGAACAGCTGAAGAAGGAATTGGAACAGGTCAAACTCGAACTGAAGCTGGAACGGCAGAACAAGTTCGCCACGAACCAGCAGAAGTGTGACGATGAGCCTCAAGCAACCGAACCGGCATTGGACGATTCCCCACCCAGGAAGAAACGTGGCGCGCCTGCAGGTCATCCCGGGTGGGATCGAAAGATGCCGACCGAATACGATTGGGCGATCGATGTTTTGCCGCCACTGCGTTG
>JANXOO010000701.1 GCA_025353525.1 Schlesneria sp.
GAGTCGGTCGAGCCGATGCCTTTTGAAGCAATGACCACATATGCGCATCGGGACGGTGAATTGCGGCCGGTCGATCCGTCTTACGCACAATACCTGCGCGAATACCAGACGCGACGACGAAGTCCGAATCGGTTCTGGCAAAGTGTTCGTCAGTCGGATCAGCGACCGTAGGTCCAACCGCCGTTAAAGTTCGGTGTGACATTTCCCGACGAAAGATTGCTCCACGAATTATTTGCCCCACCGAGATAGCTGCCGGTCGGCGTAAAGTACGCCCCCGACAAGGAATTGGTGGCGGGCTGAAACCGGTTAAACGAATCAGGTCCGCTGAAAGACACCGGTTGCAGTCCGGTATTATTCCATGCGTGAAACTGAGGTCCGAAGTAGTTGTTCGGCGAGACATAATGATTATTTGAAAAACCGGCATGCGAAAGATTGAACCCGCCCGAGGGATTCTGCAATTGCTGGTTTGAGATACGACTCTGGTTCGAACCGAATCCTGCCCCGGGTTGGACAGAACCGTACGCCGTTCCGCCAGTCGCTTGAACCGTGTTATCAGACGTGCCCGGCAATGCATTGGGCGCATCACCACTGATCGTGGCACCGCCAATGGAATTCGAACCCATTGATCCGTTTGAATCGGATGACCACCCGGCTTTAGTGACTGGCGCATACCGATAGTTAATCGTCAGCGGTCGACGTTGCGGATATTGCTGAGCGGATCCGGTTCCCGGCAGGGCATGACTCCCCAATCCGACAACGGCCAGGACAAGCATACAGTTCCGCATGGAAGACCCTCCGTGCCAAGTCAATTTCCTGACAACGACGCAAAAGTGAGTTGCGATGAGTCAGCTCCGTTCCGATCACCGCCTCACTTCGATCGGTCCGTACAGACATCGAGGTGAGGCCAGCTTCTGGAATCAGGTTTCGGTCCTATCGAGCCGAAACACGAGCAAAATCGAAGCTCCAAACGTAGGGAATACAGGAGTCATTTCGAAGATTCCGGTTAGATAAAATATGCAGGCTGGAATCGGCGGCGTTGCACTCCATTGTTGACATTGAGCCCGTGTTCTGAGTCGACCAGGCGCTCGTGATAAACGCAACCGGGTTACGGCCATGCTCAAAAAGGGATTTCCGTTCACTCGGAGTTACACGTTTTATTAAAATCGTATGTATCCCATTCACGCGGATCGATGATACCTTTGGAAGATGGGCAAAAATAGTGTCCGACAGTTGAGTTCAACAATGAACGTCGGACGGGACTTCGAAGAACTTGACTGGTGATGCGATGGTGGAGAGAAGTTGTCTCTGCTCCGTTCCTCGACCTGACAATGTCAGGTCGCGAGCGGGACGGCGCGTTATTAGGCGAGCGGCAGAAAATCAATTACCAAATGAAAGTCCAGCGGGAGGGGGTCAAACCCCTTTTGTCGAAGACGAAAAAGGGGATCGACCCCGGCCAGTCGGGGACTCTGGGATAAACATTTCTGCCGCTCGCCTTAGCACATCAGTCGTGGCTCGGTGAGAACAGTTCTGTCATCCCATGCGCGAACGCAATGTTATTGAGATCACCAATAGCCCAACCCGCGACAACCGGTGCCGTTTCGTCCGAGCACAGCGAACGATCATGTCCAGCGTGATTTGCAGCCGGTCGCGCCGAACTTCCTGCCAACGCTCGGCGTGGACCAGCACCAAATGCAGGTTATAGAGATACTCACCGTGAGCACTCCGTTGCGGTCGACTGAGGTCAACTTCGGGGAAGTCGATTTGAAAGTCGGCGAGGGTTGGATCGACTCGCTGATCGGCCATGCGGTGATGCCCAAGTTGTCCCGCCACATACGCTTCGACTTTCTCGCGTTTGGCATCACCGACTGATGTCAGACGAAAATTTCTGCGAAACGCTTGAGGAACTCGTACTTGAATGAGATTCTGCAAACGTCCTTTGACGGACTTCACGATCTGCGGTGGTGCGACATCGGGCCGAGGACTGAGCCTAAAAAGCTGTATTATACCTTGAGATTGATTTTCGAGGACTCGAACAGCGTCTCGCTCGTCACTCCTCTTGAGCGGTTCCAGCCACTCGTGCGATGGGGAGAGTCGCTGTTCGGCAAACAACGCGAAAGACCATCGCAATTGGTACGCGGCCTGACAACTCGACGGAGTATAAATCGGTTCGTGCATCGCTTCAGTGTGGAAAAAGATGGAATCTTTTGCCAGCTTGCTGGTTGGGCGTTGCTCATAGTCGAGTCGTCGTTGCTTCCACTGACAGGCCCTTTGCATTGAAGTTGAGAGACGAAACGACGCTATCAAAACAGTACAACCTTTAATCCGAGTGCCAGCGTTCAGGCCAACGCTCGGCGCATCATTCGTGAAAACGATGCGGCGTCCGAATGAATCCCGCACTGCGAATGTAGTTTCAACGACGAACGAACCCAATGAATTCAAAAACTCAGGATCGCCAGAAAGAATTGCAAGACACGAATCGGCGAGTCGTGTGACGGGTGGTTGCTGCTTGTTGTGAAGCTCGTTAGCATTCCGTCGAGCGTTTTCCCCTGTTGCGACCGACACGAGCCTTGCTGTTCGACTGGCAAAAGCAGAATTAAACTGCCCGGAAATGTACGTTTTTGTCGCTAGTATTATTCATTCCCGCGAGAGGTTTATGGCCGAACACGATATCCAGCAGACAACGCTCGACAACGGACTGACGGTCATTGTCGAGACGATGCCGGCCGTTCAATCCGCTGCATTTTCGTTGTTGATCCCCGCAGGGAGTGCGTACGATCCCAAGGGACAAAACGGGATTGCCAATGCACTGGCCGACTGGATCACGCGCGGCGCCGGTTCGATGTCCAGCCGCGAACTTCTGTCGGCGTTCGACCGCCTGGGGATTCAGGCGCATGAATCGTCGTCGCTGAATCACCTGGCGATCGGCGGGTCTGCCCTTGCCGGAAACCTGAATGCCGCGTTGCGTTTATACGGCGATGTCCTCAAACACCCGCAACTCAACGAGGTTGATTTCGAAGCGGTGATGGCGGGTGTCGAGCAATCGCTGCTGGCGATTGAAGACGATCCTCGACAAAAAGTCATGTTCGAACTGGTCCGGCGTTGTTTTCCGGCACCGTGGGGTCAACCTGCGGAAGGGACGCTCGAAGACCTGGAACGAATCACTCCGGATTCCGTTCGAGCACAATTTCACCGCTGCGTGCGTCCTCAGGGAGCCATCCTGGGAATTGCCGGAAATGTCACTCTGGAAAGCGTACTTCCCGTCCTCCATGAAACCTTTTGCGACTGGACCGGGAAAAACGAAATCGCGTTAACCACGGGGAACCGGGGTGTTTACCGCGATCATATTTCGCACGAGTCAACTCAGACGCATATCGGAGTGGCGTATCCCGCCGTCCCCTATGGTGCCGACGACTATTATCAGGCGTGGGCGGCGGTCAACGTGCTCAGCGGCGGAATGAGCAGTCGTCTCTTCACAGAAGTCCGCGAAAAACGAGGTCTGTGCTATTCAGTCTATGCTTCACTGAACTCGATCAAGAACGAAGGACAAGTCCTGTGCTACGCAGGAACGACGGTCGAGCGAGCCCAGGAGACACTTGATGTCCTGATTCGCGAACTGGTGCGGATCGGCGAAGGGATCGAAGAGGCGGAACTCGCCCGATGCAAGGCGCGTGCAAAAAGCTCGTTGATCATGGCACAGGAATCGACGGGTGGCCGAGCCGGTTCGCTGGCTCGTAACTGGTTCTATCTGGGACGAATCGTCACACTCGAGGAAGTCCGCGCGAAGATCGAAGCGCTGACGGTTGACAGCGTCCTCGAATACATCACGTCACACTCCGCACAGAATTTTACCGTGTTGACGATCGGTCCCGAACCTTTGGTGATTCAGGATTGAGCCGCAACTTGCGGCGACGGTTGCCAGTCGATCAACAGGAACTCGACCTTCTCGCGGCCTTGAAACCGGTTAATCGTCGGCTGAAAGCAAATTGAAATCGGGCCTTTGTGACGGACGATTTCTTCGGCCCATTCGCCCTTTCCGAACGCGACGCCGCGCATGCGGGTGCCGTAGTGATTGACGTAGATCGAAAGGTGCCGCTCGCCCTCACCCATCTTTTTCGGTGCATCCGCCAGTTCGACATTTGACGCGACAAACACGGGTCTTGGATTTGCCGCTCCAAAGGGGCCAAGTTTTTCGAGTTCGGTTACCGAACGAATTGTGATATCGCTGAGTTGCACTTCCGCATCAATGGCCATTTCGGCTGACCCAGGCTGAATCGAGTGATTTTCGGCAACGTACCGGGCAAATGCCTGGCGAAAGGCGTCGATTTTCTCTGAACGAATTTTCAATCCTGCCGCCGCGTGATGTCCGCCGAAAC
>JANXOO010000736.1 GCA_025353525.1 Schlesneria sp.
CATGATGCCAAAGGGGGTGAGTGGCGGCACACGGCGAGCACGGCGACCCCAACGATCCATCCCTGAGCTCGCGCGATCTTCCATGGAGACGGAATTGAGAGGGATCTATGAACTATCGAAGGGCAGGAAAATCGGAGCCACTTTAATGTGGCCGCGCACGTCACGTATTGCGTGGGAGGGCTGAGTCTGTGCAATTCCATCGCGGATACATTTGCAGAAAAGTCGCCGGTGATCGTGATCAGCGGAGCACCGGGTATGGACGAACGGCGGTCGAATCCCCTGTTGCATCATCGCGTCCGTGACTTCAACACCCCGCGGGAAGTCTTCGAAAAGATTACGGTGGCCAGTGCGGCACTCGAAGATCCGCTCACCGCGTTTCGCGAAATTGACCGCTGTCTGGAATCGGCAGCGCGTTACAAGCGACCCGTTTATCTTGAATTGCCGCGAGATCACGTCCATTCGGTGTGCCCGTACGATCACGTCCCGAAAATCGAAACCTTTACCAGCGATGCGGACGCTCTGCGAGAATCACTGGCGGAAGCGAAGCGAGCTATCAACGCATGCAAGACGCCGGTCATTATTGCCGGAGTTGAAATGCACCGTTTTGGCCTGGCTGACGACGTGGTCAGGTTTGCCGAGACGAATTCGATCCCGATGTGCGCAACGCTGCTCGGGAAATCGGTTGTCAGCGAGAAACATCCGCTTTACCTGGGCATTTACGAAGGGGCCATGTGCCGCGACAGCCTGCGAAAATATGTCGAAGAGAGCGATTGCCTGATCATGCCGGGTGCGTTTCTCACAGACATCGACATGGGGAACTTCACGGCGAATCTCGATCCCGGAAAATGCATCGATTCGACTTCCGAGAGTACACGCATTTCGCACCACCACTTCCACGACATCGTCGTGTCCGAGTTCGTCAGGGGACTTGGCGACCTGAAGTTGAAGGTGCCCAGGCGACCGATGCTCGCCAGACCCAAAGGGACTGAAGCGAGATTCGTGTTGAATGCTGTTTGTGAGCCACGATCTGCACGCTCACGACGAGGCAAGTCATGATTCAGGGAAAGGGTTCGACCGATTACGGAATCGGCAGCGCATTAGCCAGGATCGTGCAAACCGTTTTGTACGACCAACGAGCGATTTTAACTGTCTGTGCTCGCGAAAATGAAGTCGAAGGGGCACATCGCGTGACCGTTTCACTGCCGAGAATCGTCGGCGGGTCGGGCGAGATCGGTACCGTGCCGATCGACATGGTGCCGATCGACATGGTGCCGACGGAACGAGATGCATTTCGCCGCAGCCTGTCAATTCACGCCGAAGCACAGGCGGCAACAGAATGAACCGACTTCGGTCGTTCGATCGCACGGCAAATGGCAGAGTTCGAATTTGTCGAACATTGGAGACAGGTCACTGATGTCGTTGCGAGAAACTATTGCGGGGCAGGGGTCGGCACTGTTTCATTTGCGGTAAACCCCGACGCCTTATGTGAACCGTCGCAGAACGGGCGGTTTTTTGACTCGCCGCAACGGCACAGCGCGATCGTTTCCTTACCTGCCGTGTCGAACCGGTTGCCGCAGTGGTCGGTCAGCGAAATCGGGCCCGTGACCAGTAGCGGGCCGTTTTCTCGTGTTTTGATCGTGATTTCGGACATCGCTGATTTCCTTATGCTGGAATGGATTTTTACGTAAAAAATTCAGAACCCGATGACCGGTCGCACCTGAACCGGTTCGTTGCATGCGAATCTTACACACTCGGATGGATCAGATGAAAGCAACCGTGTACGCTTCCTTGAAATCGCGCGGCATGGGATGAGACATTTGCAGAAGCTGAACTTTCGATGGAATGCCAAGCGGCGAATGATGTTCCATCGCGATCCGCGGAAACGGGCTTTCGATGAATGCCTCATTCCTGGCCTCGTGCGGAATACAATCGCGACACGCCTCGCAAGGAACGGACGATGCAACTCCGCTGGAATGACTTCCGCACGCTGTTGATGCTGGTGATTGCCGGTCTGGTGATGTCAGAACACGCCGCTTTGGCCCAGAAGAATGAAGCGTATCGTAAAGCCCGCTTTAAAATGGTCTCCGAATATATCGAACGGGAAGGAATTACGAACGATCGGGTTTTGTCGAGCATGCGTCAGGTGCCGCGACACGAATTTGTCTCGGAAAAACTTCGCCCCGATGCGTACCTTGATGCCTCGCTGCCAATCGGATTCAAGCAAACGATTTCTCCGCCGTTCGTCGTCGCCTACATGACGCAAATCATCGATCCTCAGCCCGAGGATCGCGTGTTGGAAATCGGAACCGGTAGCGGGTATCAGGCGGCCGTCCTGTCTGGCCTCGTCAAGGAAGTCTATTCGATCGAAATCGTCGAAACGCTGGGCAAGGCCGCGGCGGAACGGCTCGGTCGCCTCAAATATAACAACGTCAAAACGAAAATCGGCGACGGTTACCAGGGCTGGGAAGAACATGCTCCGTTCGACAAGATCATCGTGACCTGTTCGCCAGAAAATGTGCCTCAACGACTGATCGACCAGTTGAAGGAGGGCGGTCGATTGCTGATTCCACTCGGCGAACGCTATCAGCAGGTATTTCATCAGTTCGAAAAGCATGATGGAAAACTCGACGAAAAAACTTTGATTTCGACCATGTTCGTTCCGATGACGGGACAATCGGAAGAACAGCGCCGCGTCAAACCGGATCCGCTGCACCCGAAGATTCTGAACGGGAACTTTGAGAGCGACGACAACAACGACGGCTATGCCGACCATTGGCATCACCTGAGGCTTTCGACGCTGGTTGATGTCGATGCACCAGAAGGCCGCCGCTGCATTTTGTTTGAGGCGACCGAGCGAGGTCGACTTGCGCAAGGATTGCAGGCGGCTGCGGTTGACGGGACAAAAATCGGGTCATTGCAAGTTCACGTTCAATACAAAACGGACGATGTCCTTGCCGGGAAAGAAGATCACGAAGTGGCAACAGTGATGTTTCATTTCTACGACGAAAACCGACGGGCATTCGATACCGTTTCGTTAGGAGCATGGAGCGGCACGCAAAACTGGACCGAAGTTAACAAAACGATCACTGTTCCACCAAAAACGCGGGAAATGATCATCCGTATCGGGTTAAACGGTGCCACGGGCAAACTTTGGCTGGATGATCTGAAGTTCGTTCCGAGGCCTCGATGAGCCGCGACAAGTCGGGTTTGGCGGACGAATCGTTGCGACGCTGGTGCATCGAGTCTGTCACGCTGGTCCGCCAAACATTCGCGCGTCATCATCATCTGCAACCGAAACAAGACCCATCCACCGACCTGACCGAATCGATCGTCGAAGACGCCGCGTTTCTTCGGATACGGCGAAATCGGGGGTTGAACGAATACCAGACGGGGGACAACCCTCGCTCGCCCGGCGGTGCGGGCGACATTTCAGAACAACTCAGTGCCTCGTGCCCGCTGGACGCGATGGCACCTCCCGAGCAACTGGGGACACTGCACGAGTGTTTGATCGGATTGAGAAATCAATGGGACTCGTCAGGGGCACGGCGCAGTTCGAAGTCGCGAAAAACGAATGGCGTATATTACACGCCCCGCTATGTCATTGATGACATGGTTCGACGGACCATCGGCCCGCGACTGATCGGGGCGACTCCGGAAAACTTCCGGTGTCTCAGAATTCTGGATCCAGCGGCGGGATGCGGCGCGTTTCTGATTGCTGCCTGTCGTTTTTTGATGGAATGGCACCTCGACTGGTACATTCGGCATGACCCTGCTGAACATTCTGGTGATGTCTTGCAGGCCGAACATGGCTGGAAATTGACACTCAATAAAGGTCGCCAGATCCTGACGGACTGTATCTTCGGTGTTGATCTCGATCCGGGAGCCGTGGCTGTCACACGCCGAATTCTATGGCTGACGCTGCAAGATTTCACGGAATCAATACGTGCGTCCGAGCGTTCCGAACCGGACTGGGACGAACTTGTGACCAACGTCAAATGCGGTCATTCTCTGAATGGTGACGGTTTCGCAAAACCGGTCACGTCACGGCAAGACTCGGCTGGCGCGTCGTCGTTTCATTGGACTCGCGAGTTTCCCGGAATTTCGGAGGAAGGGGGTTTCGATGTGATCCTCGGCAATCCGCCGTACCGGCGGGAACGGGATTTCAAAACACAACTCGATGAAATCGCGGCAACTCCATTCGGTCGAAAGTACCAGTCTCCGCGAATGGACTTGTGGTATTTTTTCCTCCATCGCGGTATCGAACTTTTGAAAAATGGCGGGACACTTGCATTCATCACCAGCGCCTACTGGATTCGAGGAAATGGAGCCGACAAACTGATGGCTGCATTGCGGGACGACGTTCACCTGGACGACATCTTCCTGCTGGGAAATCACCCTGTGTTTGCGGGAGTATCAGGGCAGCACTCGATCCTGACCATGACGAAGTCCAATTCCAACAGGGAAACGACGATTCGGATCGCACCGGCCAAGCCAGGACGCTCGGCAGAACCACTCTTTAACGGTGAGGTCCCGATTCGAACAATCGTCAAACCACCGGACAAGTTGTTCCGCGATGGCCGCCTGGATACCTCACCTGCTGCGGATTCGCTGCTTGAAAAACTGGATGCCTGCTCACGACTGGGGGAGTTCGGCAAGGTGCGTCAGGGGATTGCCGAAAACCCGGCGGCGATCAGTCGCGCGACACTCGAACGATTTCATGAACATCCACTTTCACAATCATGGCAATCGGGTGAGGGTGTTTTTTCGCTCAGTGATGCCGAAGCGAAGACGTTGTTGCCTGGCGAAGCGAATCGGAAATTGCTTCGACCCTACTACGATCTTTGCGATTTGGGCCGATACCGGTTAGCGGCAAGTCCGTCGCGTCAATTGATTTACTCGACCCGAAAAACGTGTCCCGACATTGAGGTGTTTCCACAACTGCAACAGCATCTGGCACGGTTTCGCCCGATCATGGACGCGAGGCGAGAAACGATCCGCGGAAGTAACTGCTGGTGGCACTTGCACTGGCCGCGTGACGAGTCACTGTGGCTCGCTGACAAACTGGTTGCACTTCAAATGGCGACTCGGCCCGGTTTCGTTCCGACATTCGGTCCCGCCTATGTTACATTCAGCGCAAACGTATTCGTCCCGGAGAAAGAAACACGCGAAGACCTGAAGTATTTCTGTGGACTTCTCAATTCCCGAGTCCTTTGGGCCTGGTTTGCCTTGCATGCCAAGCGTCGCGGGATCGGACTGGAACTGAACGGGCATGTTCTTGAACGAGCACCGATGCGGCGGATCGATTTCGGGAAAACGAGCGACGTTTCGCAGCATGACGAACTGGTGGCACTCGTCGACCGAAGAATGTCGCTGCAGCCTTCAGAAGTGGACGCGAAAACAAACGGCATGCCTCACGATAATTGCGATATCGACGAAGTCGAATCGCAAATTGACCATGCCGTGATGTTGCTCTATGGGCTTAGCCCTGAAGACGCTGATCTCGTCGCTGAATTCACCGTGTGATTTTTGGATCACAATTTCCCCTCTTTCTCAGGGGATCTTCGCACAGCACTCCCGTGTTACCCATGTTCCATTCCACGTGTTACCCATGTCCTATTCCACGTGTTACCCTTGTGTCCAGTTTGTACCGTCCCTCGACAGGATCGCCGAATCGCAAAACAGCGTTTGTCTTAACGGGGGCAAGAATAGTCAATACACGAGCCACGTTCGTCGAAATCTTCGTCCGTATGGATGCCGTGGGCAACATGTTAACAGGGTTCCGCTACGGCGATCCTGTCGAGGGACCGCCAAGGCGACTTCAGGCGAAGATACAGGCTCAAGTTTGACACTTTTCGCTTTGGCTCCGTAGAATTGCCGTTTTTCCTGTTTTGCTCCTCAATTTGTATCGCTCACGATTTATGTTACAGAATTTTGACGAGGCTGTTCGCAAGGCCGATGTGCTGCTTGAAGCTCTTCCCTGGATTCGCCAGTTCCACGGTCGTCACGTTGTGATCAAACTGGGCGGCAGTGCGATGGAAGAAGTGACGGCCGTCAAGCACTTCCTGACGGATGTGATTTTCATGTCGGCGGTCGGAATGCGACCAATCCTCGTGCATGGCGGCGGGAAAGCAATTAATGCCGCGATGTCCAGGGCGGGGATTGCACCACGATTCGTTCAGGGTCGCCGTTACACCGACGACGAAACTCTGGAAATCGTGGCCCAGGTTCTTGCGGGCGAAATCTGCCAGAACCTGGTCGATGAAATCGTCCGGCAGGGCGGGGACGCACATGGGTTGAGTTATCAGACGGTCAACTGTCTGATCGGCAAACGGCTTCTGCTTCCGGGAGAAAACGGTGAACCAATCGACCTGGGACGTGTCGGAGAAGTAACCGATATCGATCGGGATTTACTGTTGATGACCTGCCGTGAAAGTCAGATCCCGGTACTCCCGTCGATCGCACTGGACGAACAGGGTGGAAAACTGAACGTCAATGCCGACACAGCGGCGGCGGCAGTCGCCCGGTTGATTCAGGCAGAAAAACTGGTATTCCTCAGCGATGTCCCTGGTATTTATCTTGACCGGAAAGATCCGTCGACGTTGCAATCGCATTTGAATGCGGCGCGATGTCGCGAATTGATCCGGGACGGAATTATCGACGCCGGGATGGTCCCGAAAGTCGAAGCCGCGCTGGAAGCACTTGAAGCGGGCGTGAAAAAGGTCCACATCATCGATGCCCGGATCGCTCATTCGGTGTTACTCGAGGTTTATTCCAATCAGGGGATCGGGACTGAGATTGTGTTGTAAGTCATCGATTGGATACAGTTTGCAGCAATCCGGAGTGAAAGTGGCGTTCGTGCCGAGCCGCCTGGTCAAACGGGATTCGTTTGCATTCCGCGACTCGACGACAACTTCGGCCTGATACCGCAACTGAAAGTTTCGTCGCATCGGAAAATAAATCGTTCGTACCAACGTCAGGAACTGACAGAAACTTGCCATCGAGGACCACTCGATGGCTTTTGAATTAAGAAAGCCCAGGAATCGCGATGCATCCCGCTGCCACTCGTTCGAGTCAACAAACGATTGACCAGTTCGCCAAATACGTCATCCCCAACTACAAACGCTACCCCGTGGCTCTTGTTCATGGCGAAGGGAGTGCGGTTTGGGACGCCGAAGGAAAACCGTACCTCGATCTGTTTCCCGGCTGGGGCTGTAATATTCTGGGGCATTGTCCGCCGCGAGTCGTGAGGGCTATCCAGAGACAGGTCGAACATCTGATCCATATCCCGAATACGTGGTACACCGAGGCCCAGGGTAATTTCGCAGAAGCTTTGGTGACGCGAAGTTTCGGCAAGGTCTTCTTTGCGAACAGTGGTACCGAAGCAAACGAAGGTGCGATCAAACTCGCCCGATTGCACTACGCAAACAAATCCGGCGGCACGCAGAAATTCCGCGTGATCACATTCGAAAACGGGTTCCATGGCCGAACGTTCGGCTCAGTGACCGCGACGGCTCAACCCAAATACCACGAAGGACTCGGGCCGCTTCTTCCCGGTTTTCGGTACGCTCCTTTCAATGACCTTGATGCCGTCAGTGCTTTGGTTGATGATGAAACATGTGCCATCCTGCTCGAACCCGTTCAGGGTGAAGGCGGAGTCAACATCGCCACTGACGAGTTCCTGACAGGGCTTCGCGAGTTGTGTGATCGACGGGGAATGCTCCTGATTTTCGACGAAGTGCAGACGGGGATGGGACGAACCGGCCAATGGTTCGGCTACCAGCACACGTCCGTTCAGCCCGACATCATGACGATGGCCAAAGGGATCGCCGCCGGAGTTGCCTGCGGTGCATTTCTCTGCCGGGACCATATCGCTCCAAGTCTGCGACCGGGGTTACATGCGAGTACATTCGGTGGTAATCCGCTGGCGATGGCGGCCGGAATTGCAACGATGGAAACCATCGAAGAAGACGGGTTGCTGGACAATTGTCGCGTGATGTCCGACCGGTTTCTTAAGCATTTTGCCGCATTGAAAGAGATGTTGCCGATTATCAGAGACGTGCGGACGCGTGGAATGATGATTGGTGTCGAACTGAATATCCCGGCAACCCCGGCCGTCGCGAAGTGTATGGAGCGAGGCGTGCTGATCAATGCGACTCACGATACGGTTGTGAGGTTGCTTCCCGCCTTGAATATCACGTCGAAACAGGTCGATCTGGGCTGCCAGGTCATATCAGATGTATTGAAAGAGATGGCGGCGGACGGAGTTTGAAAACTGACATTCGAAAATTGAAAACTGATCTCAAGTAAGGACAACTGATTTGTTATGCGTCATTTGAATTCTCTGCTGGAACTGAAGCCGACCGATATCGAAGCGATCTTCGAATTGGCCCGGACATTGAAGGACCGACTGAATAAAGGCGACCGCCCGCAGGTATTGTCCGGATACGTCATGGCACAGGTTTTCGAGAAACCTTCGCTACGAACGCGACTCAGCTTCGATGCCGCCATCATGCAACTCGGCGGTGGCAGTATTTTCCTTAACGCAAAAGACGCGGGACTGGGTGGCCGCGAATCGGTTCCTGATGTTGCGCGGGTGATCGGCGGTTACAGCGACATCATTACGCTCCGTACATTCTCGCAGTCACTGATCGATACTTTTATCGAACATTCCGGAGTTGCGATTATCAATGGCTTGTCGGACGAACGGCATCCGTGCCAGGCGCTCACCGATGTCTTCACGATGCAGGAAGTATTCGGAGACCTCAAGGGGAAAAAATGCGTCTTCGTCGGCGACGGTAACAACGTCGCAAACTCGCTGGCCATTGCTGCGTCCTTGTGCGGAATGTCGCTGACTGTCTGTGCGCCCGAAAAATACCGTTTGAGCGAAAAGTTTTTGACGGCACTCAAGAA
>JANXOO010000746.1 GCA_025353525.1 Schlesneria sp.
AGCATCCGCTGGCGAGTTGAGTTCATCAGGAATTCATTCAATCGTTACCAGTCTGCCAGAAAACCTGAATTGGGCCTGAAACCGAACTCAATCGTCATCGACAGGCATGTATAATTCGCTGAGAATGATCCGATAAGAAGCTTGCCGATATTCTCGCTAAAACATTCCTGAAAATTGTCGAAGACCTGCTTCGGGAAAATGACCGACGCGTCTTGCGAACGGCCCGAACGGGCGCTTTTGCGAAAAGTGGACCAGACTTTTTTTAAAACAGGTTGTGAAGGATGATGCCGCGTCCTCTGCAGTGACGGGCCTTCGACAAATGCATCAACCTGTGATATGAACAGTAAATTATGGACATCGCCCAAACACTGATCCGTCACCGACTTGTCACCAAGCCGCAGGTCGAGGCCGCATTGCCGCAAGCCGCTGGAAAACGCGTCGATCGGGTCCTCGTCGAAATGGGAATCGTCAAAGAAGACGATGTCCTGCGTGCGTTCGCTGAAGAACTGGGGATGGACTTCGTCGAGGTCAAACAGCAGGTAATTGACCATGATCTGCTGATGCAGTTCCCGACGACAGCTGTCTTTCGACACTCACTGCTGCCGCTGGGACGACGGAATGGCAGCGTGATTGTCGCGACCAGCGATCCGTTTAACCTCGAAGCCCTTGAAGAACTCTCGGCCGTCAGCGGGTTTCATCTCGAACCCGTACTCGCTCGCCGACTGGATGTCATCGAGTTAATCAAGGAACACCTGGGTGTCGGTGGCGATACGCTGAATGAACTCGTCGCACAGCGGTCTGCCGAAGGGATCGAACTGATTGGTGAATTGTCAGCCGACGATTCGGATCTGGCCAAGCAAGCCGAAAACGCATCGGTCATCAAGCTGGTCAATGAATTCCTCGTCGAAGCGCTCGAACAGCAGGCAAGCGACGTTCATATCGAACCGCAAGAGTACGGATTGACCATCCGATACCGCGTCGACGGGCTGTTACGCGTGCAACCGGTTCCAGAATCGATCTCGCACTTCTTCTCGGCGATCGTCACGCGGCTGAAGATCATGTCCAAACTGAATATCGCCGAAAAGCGAATCCCGCAAGACGGTCGCATCAAACTGCGCGTCTCGGGCCGCGAGATCGACGTTCGTGTTTCGATCATCCCGATGGTCCACGGCGAAGGCGTCGTCATGCGTCTGCTCGACAAGGGCCGCATGGTCTTCAACCTGAAGAACGTGGGGATGCCGGATCAACTGGCCAAAACATTTCACGAATTGATCGCATTGCCTCACGGAATCATCCTTGTTACAGGCCCCACAGGAAGCGGTAAAACGTCGACCCTTTACAGTGCCTTGAACGAAATCAAGGAACCGACGATCAAAATCATTACGGTCGAGGACCCGGTCGAATACCAGAACCCCGGGATCAGCCAGATCCAGGTCCATGCGAAAGTCGGCCTGACCTTTGCCGCCGGCCTGAGAAGTATTCTGCGTCACGACCCGGACGTTATTCTAATCGGGGAAATCCGAGATGGGGAAACAGCCGAGGCCGCGATCCAGGCGTCGCTGACAGGGCACCTTGTTTTCAGTACGCTGCACACGAACGATGCACCTGGAGCGTTCGCTCGTCTGATTGATATGGGTGTCGAACCGTACCTCGTTGCCAGTACGGTCGAAGGAGTTCTCGCCCAGCGACTGGTCCGCGTGTTGTGCAAACATTGCAAGGAACAATATCGCCCGGCGGATGACGAACTTCCCGAAGATTTCCCGCAGCCGCTGCCCGAATTGTTGTGGAAACCAGTCGGTTGTCGCGAGTGCAAGGGGACCGGCTACGCAGGCCGTCGCGCCATCTTCGAATTGTTGAGAACTGATCCCGAGATCGGTCGCTTGTGCATTAACAGGGCGAGTACCGCTGAAATGCGCGACTACGCCCTGCAGAAAGGAATGGTCTCGCTCCGCCTGTCCGGATTTCAACGAGTTATTGACGGGACAACAACACTGGAAGAAGTGTTGCGAATCACGAAACGCGACCTTTCGGCAGGATAGCGTTTGAAGTCCTTTCGAGTCGCTGATAGTTGCCGCAGCCCGATGGCGAACGAGCGCAGACGAACGACCTGACGAGCGACATCATGCTCGTCTGACCGCGCATCGAAAGATGGATTCCGTCGACGGTCGCACCACTCGTTGTCAGGACTTGTGCGAATCGCCGTTTTGGAACGAGAAAAACTCCATGCCTCGCAGCTTGCTTGCGCTGTGCCGCACCATACCCCGTACAAAAAGGCGGCAACGGTAACTCGAACATCACGATCGTCCGATCAGGTTGCGTCACTTCCGACAGCAGGCTGTCGAGTTCGCTTTCAAACCGGGCCACAGGTAACCCTTCGAGCATGTCATTCCCTCCGATCTCAAGGACGATGTGTCCGCTTCGGCCTTCCAGAAGTTCATTTTGTTTTCGGGCGGATCGCAGAGTCGCACCCGGTTGCGACGCATCGACAACGTTGATTGCCACCGCGCGCGTAAGTTGAATCGGCCAGGTATCTTCGCCATCGTTCAGGCCGGCGGTTACCGAATCGCCAATGACCAGAAGCTGCGTCACATGATCTGATGGCAACGCCCGAAAATGGATCGGAAGCTCGAACAAAACTATCGCGGCAAGCCACCCAAACGACGCGAGAAACAGCACATGCTGAACGTTCGATTTCTTATGTTCTGAGGCGGTTCTGACGTCGACTTTGCGCATTGCCACATATCGCGACATGGCGATCAGCCACAGCAACGTCGCGATCTGAAACCAGAACGGGACGATCGGGGTTCCGCAGACAATCAGCAGCACGCTGACCACTATCGCGATGACGACAAACGATCGCCGAACGGGGAATAACGTGCCAGGATGAAGGCCGAGCAACGCAATCGTTGCAATTCCGACAGCACCCGTAATCCCCGCATCACCGCCAGCAAAGAAAAAAATGACCCCTCGAATCAACGCACCTGGTTCTTCCATGGCGATGCTCCACAGGGGTCGTGTCGTCAGCAGTCGTGTTGTCTTTTGGCTGGCGCGAGACTGTTTATTTGCTGAATTCGTAAACGTCGTCGATCCAGTCCTGACTGACTTTCTTCATTTGTCCCACGGCATCGGCGATGGCGACATCAATGATTTTCGT
>JANXOO010000832.1 GCA_025353525.1 Schlesneria sp.
CATCAACATGTGTCCACTGCAAATCCGTTCGGCAAATCTCCATCGCGCATTCAGTCCTTAACCAGCAGGTGATGTTTCAGCATATCTCTTCCAAAGCAGGGCATATCTCTGTCAAAGCAGACAATCACCAAAGCATATCACATTCGACTTCCGATCAGCGAGTCGTCATGATTCCGAAGGTTCAAAAATTGAAGCCTGGCAGATCGGACTCTCGAAAGTCGGAATATTGAACGAATATCGCAAGATGTTCAGAAAATGAAAAGATTTGCCAAATCGCCACTTTCTTATCCTCATTGCTCAATTGCTCAATTGCTCAATTGCTCAAATTCCCGATGTGAATTCAATATGCCCGATTTTCGACGCTACTTTGTTGCAGGAGGGACGTACTTCTTTACTCTCGTGACGGCGGAACGGCGCCCGATCTTTCATGAGGAATCGGCACGAGTGATCCTTGGCAATGCGATTCGCGATCAACAGAAAGAACGCCCGTTTAAGCTTGTCGCCATCGTTCTGCTTCCCGAGCACATGCATGCGATCTGGTCACTGCCGAGTGGAGATCACCGCTACGATGATCGATGGAAGGCGATCAAAGCCCGGTTCACGAGCGAATGGCTGGCGAGTGGCGGAACCGAAGTTGACATCGCGCCCGGTTACAAAAAGCAACGACGACGCGGAGTCTGGCAACCCCGTTTTATGGAACACACGATCCGTGACGAGAACGATCTACACCATCGCGCCGACTACATTCACTGGAATCCCGTGAAACACGGTCACGTCAAGTGCGCTTGCGACTGGCCGTGGTCTTCGTTTCACCGGTTGGTGAAAACGGGCGATTACGACCGAAACTGGGGATGCGGACAGCAATCACCATCCGATTTCAGTCGGGTGAATATGGGGCTGGTGGAGTAGCGTGTAATTTCGACAGGCAACGCCTCGGAAAATTTCCGCGACAGCGCGTAGGTTATGCTTCAGCATATCTCCGCGACATCAAGCGCAAATAAACCAACAGATCACAGGTGGTGCGGCGAATATATTCGCGAAAAAAGGCTTGTCATATCGCGACCAGATGTTCCAGAGGATTTTCGGTGCTGACGACGAATTTGGAGCAATCGAAATTGAAACTTTTGCGATACCGGACGGCCTTTGCAATCGCGGGCGGCGTTTGGAAGCGAGAAGAGATATGCTGAAGCATAACCTACGGCTACGGCTACGACTAAGGCGATGGCAACAGCCTGCCAACTTCGCCTATGCTTCAGCATCTTCTCTGACACTGAATTCAAGTTTCCAGCGTCCGCTTCCGCGAGTGCTGACGCACCAGAGTTCCAAAACTCCCAGTTCGGTCAACTGTGTGTGGAACTGGACCGGAACGTAGTGGTCGTCGATCGCGTCGTCTTTGGGGAGTGTCGCTTCGAGCGAATCGGTTTCCACGATTTCGTCGTCGCTCCATCTCTGCAAGCGAACACCCGGTTGGTCGTCTTTGCGTGTGGACGAACTGAAGAATCGGAAATGAGCCGGTTGACCAACGATCAGGCCGATCGCGTCGGAAGGGACTTCCAGTTCGGTCCCCTCTTCCATGCCGAACGGCACCACGCACAGTGCTCGCAACGGGCGCGGTGCTCCGGGGATCGCCAGACCTGCCGTTTCGATACCGATGTAGTAACTGCGAGCGGTCCCGCCACGGATGCGAACCCCTCCTTTGACCTTGGCCCAGCCATAGTAGGCCGCCCCCCGCGCGACGGCGTGG
>JANXOO010000882.1 GCA_025353525.1 Schlesneria sp.
GGGGCTCGTTGAACGGGCCAGCCGATGGGCCATTGTTCCGATTTCAGCGACGCGGGTTCAATCAGCAGTTCGGTGTCGCCTGAGGGTGTCCGGTTCGGACGGAACCCCAATCCATTTTCACTGAGCGCCATTGCGAGCGACATGGCTGCACTAAACCCTTTTAATTCCTGACGGATTTTTGCGAGTTCGCCGCGTGTCGCAAGTTTTTCGGCCGCATCAGGATGCCAACGTAGCGGGAATTCGGACGGAATCGGAAACCGGGCGATCGATTTTAACAACGGCTGATTTTCCGTTTCGACTTCGACCGGTTTCAAAAGACTGTCGAAGACCTTTGCGAACTGCTCTTGTGTCAGTCCCCACAGCGGCTGACCTTTGGGAGTTCCCTGGACACCCCAGGTTCGTAATTCGGTGATCCATTCTTTCAGTTTTTCGGAATCACCGACTGTAAAAGTTTTTCCGGGAAACGAGATATTCCCCGCTCGATCCAGTGAACCGATAACGGTCACGTAACGCAGATTTCCGACTTCGCGCTGTTTGACTTCCGGTTTGTCGTCACCGAGAGGTCTCCGCACGCGCAGAGATACGTCGAGCGGTTGCAGAATCTTCAGCCAGTGCTGAGCATACAAACCACCGCCACCCGATTCCTGCAAAAGCTCGAATTCGACAACCGTCGATTTGGCCACCGGTTTTTTCGCGGGCGTCGGTTTGGTCGTCGCAAAATCATCCGATCGAGGCGTCGTCACCGGAACCTGCGCTGAGGCTGTTTGCTCGATGAGCAGCATCCCCAGAGCCATCGCAGACACGACGGCCTTTCGAACGTTTTTCATAATCCGGTCCCGTTTGCACACTTCCCAATCACGAACTCCATAATCAGAAACACACTGTTGCATCACCACATCCTCCAAAAATCGCGAACAACACAAAACCCGTGACTTCGGCATTCTGCGTGTTGAGCCCGGGTGGTGTTCGCCGCAGGGGTCAGGCATTGGTCAGTCCGATGCAACAGTGAAGAAACGCTTCGCTTTGAACCCGGGTCGAATGAGGTCGGCTCCTCTCACCCATCGTAGGCGAGTCGCTTCGACAACGACAAGAGGAGTTGTTGGACCTCATTTTGTCGTGCACGCGGGAACGAATAATGTTTTCTTTCATCGGGCCAGCGTTAGTACGGGCAGCGATTCAGGACTCGCCAGCCGGTGAACGGTTATCTCAGCTTCGATAAAGAACTACTGCCGGATCAGATTCGTTTCGTTGCAAATCTTCCAACAGCATGCTTGCCAACAGAACCTCAGGCCGGTTCCACGTCGTCGATCTGCGTTTGACATGTCATCCGGTCGTATGCAACCGCCCACAGAATGCTGACAAAAGGTATGGTGAAAATCATGCCAATATAACATGCCAGCAATCCAGCAAAGGCGCAGGCCATTCCAACGTTGAAAATAAGTATCAGCGAACCCCAGTTTCCGTCGGACAGTTGCTTGGCACGGGACAGCGACTGAATTCCTGGCAGATCGTCATCGACAAGGACATGGCCGTAGAAAAAGAACATCAAAGCCAGTAACAACCCAGGTATAATGCACGCGCAATATCCCAAAGCGCACATCAAACCGAATAACACCGAATTCAGAAACATTCTGAACGTGAAACGGCCGCCTGAAAACAAGTCTCCGAGCGAAGTATCTTCTTCGCGAACGATTTTGATTTGAAGAGTCAAATAACCGGCTTGCAAATAGCTGAAAAACGCAATCGCAAGGACGCCCAGGACAGCGGTCACGCAAAAACCGATAATCGCTCCTGATGTGTTGCCCTGATCGTATTGTTCTTGTGAAATCCCAATCGAGACGCCGAAAACAATGTTCGAAACAATTGATAAAACAAACAGCACAACAAATGCCAGAATCGATAATCCCATTCGCTCGGAGTAGATTCGCCATGCATCCGAGATCACTTCACCTGGCGGAAACGGACGCATTTCCCGGCGAATGCCGTTCCTTCCTCGACCTCCCCTGGACGAAGAAAAGACTTCACCGCAAAATCGGCAGCGAATCGCCGCCGCCACGATTGCTTCGCCACATGCCGGGCATGGTTTTCGTACGTCTGGAGCCTCGGATTCAGAATCCGTCTCGCCCGAATCAAAGCCTGTCAGGACTTCCTCGGCATCCAGAATCGCGCCTTCTGTTGGAACAGGTACGGAAATCAACTCACCGCACCCCGGACACTTGGCATCCCGGCCAGCCCTGTCGTCGGATGTTTTCAGAGACTTATCGCAGTGTGGGCAATTGAATTCGATCGTCATGGATGTTGTTTCGTTAGAGCTTTTTTGGCTGCCTGAATTGCTCGCGGTCTGGAATGTGGCATTCGTAACTGTGCCGGTCGTCTTAAGAGGTTAACGTTGAATATCATAAACGATCATCGAATCCATATCGCGCAGAAACAGGCGTCCGCCACAAACGACGGGATGCGACCAGGCCGGTTTATCGCTGCGGTTTGGCGGATCGAAACGACCTCGTTCGGTGTAACCTTTGGACGTGGCGACACACAATGCGACGGGCCCGTTTTCGCTACGTAGATACAAGTGCCCATCGGCGAGCGTTAATGATCCTTTTCCGACCGACCGGTCTTTCCATTGAACCTTGCCGGACTTCAGTTCCAGGCACTTCAGGATCTGTTCGTCAAACCCGTACAGGTAGCCGTCGGCGACCACCATTCCTCCGTGATGGTTCACCATTTCTTTCGTCGAGTATTCGAGTTTCGCTTTGCCGCCTTTTTGAAGTTTGAAGAGCGCTCCCCCTGTTCCGTATCCCGAGGCCGTAAAAACCAGTCCGTCGACAGCGACCGGAGTCGAACAGTTTGCCGTTCCGTTCGCCGATTGAGGGTGTCCCCAAAGTACGTTGCCATCTTTGGCGCGAATCGCGACGACCGCTGTGTGAACATAGTTCAAATACATTCGCTCGCCCTGGTATTCAACAATGATCGGTGACGAGTAGGCGGCTTGAGGTGCCCCCTGCACTGCCGACTGCCAGACCGTGCGCCCCGTCATTTTGTCGATCGCGACCATTGTGGCCTGACTTCCGCCCGGGCTGCAAATCAGGTTTTTGCCATCGATCAGTACCGATTCGCTGATTCCCCAGACGATGTTCTTTCCACCGTACTCGTTCAGAATGTTTTTTTGCCAGATCACTTCTCCGTTGGTTGAACTGACACAGACCAGGTCGCCATTGGCTCCCAAAGCGTAAACACGTTCACCATCAATCGACGGGGTTCCACGCGGCCCGTTGCCCTGTCCCTCGCGATAGGCAGCTCCCCCGGTTTTTGTGCTCCACAAAGGTTTGCCCGTTTTGGCATCCATTGCGAGCAACATTTCCTCGTCACCTTGGTTCCCCATCGTGAAGAGTCTGTTTTGAGCCATGGAGACGGACGAGTATCCCTCGCCCAATCCGCTTTGTTGCCAGGCGAGCTTCGGGCCACCTTCGGGCCACTGTTCGAGCAATCCCTTTTCCGACGAAATGTTATCCCGATTCGGTCCGCGATGTTGTGGCCAATATCCTTCTTCGGATCCGGTCGGAATCGCGGAGGAACTGTCACCCTCTTTCGCTGTTCGCGAAGAACTTTTCTTCGCTACGGGGTTCTTTGCGGATTTGAACGTCAGTTTCGTGGCGACATCAGCGGTATTGGCAACGATGACAGCCGATTGGCCCTCTTCAATATCGGCCAACGTCCCCTTCTTGCCGTCGATCGTGATGACCGCTTTCGGAGCGAGTGTAAATGTCTTTGAATCGTCTGCTTTTCCAGTCAGTTTGATCGTCACCGCATTGTCGTCGGCGGAGACCACTTCGACCGTCCCGTTATGACTGGTCGCGAAGACGTTGGAGCAAGTCAGAGAAATGAGACAAAACGCATCAAGACAATATCGAGTCGATCGAGAGAACATGTGGCCCCCTTGTTGACGACGTTCGAGTACGATTCACGCAGCCGGTCTTTGGACAGTTGCCGCGTATCCGGTCGCGGGTGTTACTGTTACGGCAGTTCCCGAATTTGCGATATGCTGAAGCATAACCTACATTGCTGAAGCATAACCT
>JANXOO010000926.1 GCA_025353525.1 Schlesneria sp.
GACCCTTGAAATCTTGACCCTTGAAATCTTGACCCTTGAAATCTTGACCCTTGAAATCTTGACCCTTGAAATCTTGACCTGGAGAATTGCAGGAACCTGACGGCTCGAAAGTCAATTTGCCATACTTCGTTCTTTCGTTCCACAATCCTGCAAATTCAGAATCCGCCCCCTCCCGAATTCGTCGGCTGGCCGAGGATATGGTTCCAACAGTCAATGATACGCCAGTCCCAGGCGATCGTATGAAAAGTCCAATTGCGTGAAACTTGCAGAACAGATCGAACTGGCATGTTTGATGGAAGCGACGGCTCGAAAGCCGGGGAACGTCCATCCTGCCGCTGCATTCGATGATCTGTGTTACGATGATTTCGTTCGGGCAGCCCGGGCGATTGCCGAGCCATTGGCGGCCGCACTGGTTGCCGGAGTCGGGCGAACCGTTCTCGATTCTGTGCAGGCGACGCGCGCTGCGACGGGAACGAATGTCAACCTCGGGATTGTGCTGTTGCTCGCTCCTCTCACTGCCGTCCCGATCAATGTTTCGCTTGAATCCGGGATTGGCAAGATTCTGGACCGGACAACGATTGAAGATGCCGGGCACGTCTATAGGGCAATTCGGCTGGCCCAGCCAGGGGGAATGGGGCAGGTGTCATCGCAAGACATTGGCGAGCGTCCGACAGTAACGTTGCGAGACGCAATGCGGCTGGCCTCGGATCGCGATCGCATTGCCGAGCAATATGCCAACGGTTTTAAACTGGTGTTTGAAGCAGCGAGTCAGTTGACAGAATTCGCTGGCAGGTCGAACGATTGGGAAGACGCGACTATTTCGCTTCATGTCTGGATTCTGTCGAATTGGCCTGACACTCTGATCGCCAGAAAATGTGGCTGGGACATCGCCCGCGAAGCGTCAGAACGAGCGGCAAAACTGTTTTCGCTGTCAGGGCAGGGAAGTCCCCTCATTCCGGATCAACTGCGGGAATTCGACAAATGGCTGCGAGCCGACGGGCACCGCCGAAATCCGGGTACGACGGCTGATCTGGTCGCCGCCGCGTTGTTTGTGGCTCTTCGAGATGGTTTGATAGTGCCACCATCTCGTGAAGAAATCGACCGGGCAGCGAACTGGCAGGATTCTGTTCCGTTCCCGGAATAAAACACTGGAAATTTTGTAGATTGAAACGCATGACGACAAACGAACGATACCGCGTCCGCGTGACCAAGGACCATCTGGTCTTTAGTGCCGCCCATTTCATTACGTTCAACGGCACTGTGTGTGAGCGGTTGCACGGTCACAATTGGCGAGTTGCCGTCGAAGTCGCCGGGTCGCTCGACGAAAACAGTTACGTTTTTGACTTCATCGCCCTTCGGGATGAGACCCAAAAACTGGTCAATCAACTGGACCATCGCGTTCTGCTGCCGACGCAACACCCGCTGATTACCGTAATCGCCAACGATGTCGAGGTCGAAGCCCGGTTTGAACAGCGCCGCTGGGTCTTTCCTCGTGAAGATTGCATTCTGCTGCCTGTCGCCAACACGACCGCAGAACTGATTGCGCGCTGGCTGGCCATTCAGTTAAAGGAAGTATTTGCACAGCATCCTGGCGGACGGACCCTCGAACGATTGCAGGTCGAAGTCGAAGAGAATTTCGGTCAATGGGCGATTTGCGAGATGGATCTCGCCTGCTGATTCGATCAGGCGAAAACCTTTCGTTGAATTCGAGATTGTGCCGTTTGAACAAAAGGCACAATTTTTCCTAAAACGACTTGTGGCGAAGGAAAAATCCAATGGGAATACTTTTGCCTGTCATTGCCGAACTTGACAATCGCGTCATTTCAGGCCAGGCAACTACTTCCTTCTGTTTCGACGACCGGCAGGAAAGGGAATACCAGTCGCTGAAAAAGGGGGACGCTGAAAAAAGGGGGACCGTCACGAGGAAGACCTGGAGTTAGTCCCCCTTTTTCAGACGGTTGATTTCCATTACCGGTTGCCTTACGACTATCGCCTTGTTGCTGTGCTGATGTTCGCTAGAATGCCGTCATTGCCACAACCTCTTATGAGGCAAGAAACTTCAAAAATCGTTGGCGCAGCTACGATATGAACAGTGACGCACCCAATGTGGTCGTGATTGCAGGACCGAACGGAGTGGGGAAGTCCACCGCAGCTCCATTCCTGCTGCGCGACTACCTCGGAATGACAGAGTTTGTTAACGCGGATGTCATTGCCGAGGGATTGTCGGCTTTTGACGCAGCAAACGCGGCGATCCCTGCGGGGCGGATCATGTTGGCACGACTCAACGAACTCGCTGCATCTCGTGCCGATTTTGCGTTTGAAACAACGCTCGCGGCGCGAAGTTTTGCACTGCGGTTAAATGAGCTGAAACGATGCGGGTATCAGACACATCTCATCTTCCTGTGGCTGCCGACACCTGAAATGGCAATCGCTCGCGTTGCAAGTCGGGTTCGAACTGGAGGTCACGATATCCCGATGGACGTGATACGCCGCCGCTATTACGGAGGATTGCAGAACTTTTTTCGTCTCTATCTTCCCATCGTTGATTCGTGGCGGATTTTCGATAATTCTGATTGTCGCGGTTCCGAATTGATCGCCCAGCAACTTCCTGACTCTGCGTTGCTGATCGATAATCCTGCAATTTGGAATTCACTCGTCAAGGACTACCAGTGACCCCTCAAAATGAGCATCAGCACGCCAGCATTGCCGCCAAGCTGCTCGATACGGACAAGGTGAAAGAATACCTCAAAAAAGCGGCCCGTAAAGCCATTCTTGATCACGCCAGAGCTGGCCAGTCGATTGTCGTTTGGCGCGATCAGAAAATCGTGTTCGAG
>JANXOO010000936.1 GCA_025353525.1 Schlesneria sp.
ATTTCGCTTTGTCGTCCGCAGGTGGAATGATAACTTTTTGGGCGCCATCGTTGATCGGGTCGCGTAGCGGTCGATGTCTTCCCGTGTTGACCGGTGGTGAGAAGTCCCCATCGGCATCATTCGGATTCGCGCCGGAACCAAATGAGTCAGTCTTTTTTCTCGCGGGGACGTTCGTTCCGGTGCCGGTATTGTAATCGTATGTGCGGCGAGTGCGGTCGTAAGGGGCGGGCGAATAGTCATTCTTGTGCTGATCCCGCAGGAACTTTTCGTCTTCCAGTTGGCGGTGATAAAGCTCATCGATTCGTCGTTCGATGTTGTTGAGTCGCACGCCGTCAGATCTGGAATTGTTCGGATCCGGAATTGGCGCGCCACTCGATCCGTAATCGGTTTTCACCTGATTTGAATAGACTGTTCCGCTCGAACAATTCCCGGAAGCACACGAATTGCAATTCGATGAATCGTAGTAAGCTTGCGACGAGCCGTATCCGGATGTCGTGTATCCGGAAGTTGGCGTGTAATAAGAAGTCTGGTTACAGGAATTGCAGCCGCTTCCGTACGCCGCCGAAGTTGTTGGAGCATAAGCGACAGACATCGGAGCGTAAGACGCTCCGTAACCTGACGAGTACGGTGCATACCCGTAATTGGCATAACTCGCCCCGCCAGCCCTCATGCTGCCGACTGGCCCAAAAATCGCGTCGTAGACCCAGGGAATAACCCCCGCCTGACTTTGCACGGGCGCACCCGTTGCAAAGCCGATTCCGCAACCCAGCATCAGCACCAGTCTTGTCAGACGAGCCATTTTCACAACCACCTTCACACAAAAATGCTCAAATCGACAGTCGTCAGCGCCCCAACATCCCTGGCGCCGACTGCCTGAAACGGTGATTCCCGTCACCGTCGTCAAAAATCAACAGATCGCTACAATTCTTTTTACCGCTGCTTACTGAGTAAAGTCAACGAGCCAAGTAAGGACTTCCCCCAATTTCTGGTCGAAATCAGCAGGCGCAGGACCGCCGGTCAGTCCGGAATCAAATCAAAACCAAATCGGCAAACGTCAATCGAAACGCTGGAGACACGACAAAACGCCAAATACGCAGTTCTGAATTTATATCCACTTCCTCAGTGGTTCAAAGGATTTGCTCTTCATTTCCGCGAATGTTCACGTGAATCGTAACGGAAATAATTAGCATGACCGATGTTACAGCAAGTTTGGTTTTCCACCGATTTGGGTTGAGCCGGAATTAGGGAATTGCAGGGGTCTGTGACGCGCGGTAGACTTAAGTCGTCCGGATTTGATCAGCGGCTTCGTCCGTTCGTGTTTTTCGTCGAATCCGGACGTACCCGAGCCCATTAATCGGCGAAAGCGCAGACGCGAGTTCGAACAATACGGACCGAGGCCAGGTCGACGCAGAGGAGCACGTTGTGAGCATCGATGTATCGCAGCCGGAAGTCTTTGACATGGAGATCGAAGGGAGTCGATTCCCGAAGTCCCTGGTGCTGGCGTGTGCCGTCAGCGTCGCCCTGCACGTTGTCTGTTTCGGAGTTCTCGGCTTCATCCGGCTCGCTCAAAAGCTCGATGTCTTTTCCTCGATTACGACCGTCGCGGATGATGACGAAAGCGACTGGCAGCCGAAATTCGACACAACGGTTTCGGACCAGATTGGCAGTGAAACCGAAATCAGCACAATGACCGCGTCGAGCGAAGCGTCGAATGTTCTGTCCCGAAATCCCCAGGAAGAAATCGAAAAGGGAGTCGAATCGAAGTTCAATGTATCGATGCCGACCTCGGATGAGATACCGCGTCCGTCGAAAACAAATGTTCTCGCATCGGTCGCGACATCGGGATCGACCGAGCATGCTGGCGGCGTTGACGGAGCGATCGATCGCCTGTCCTGGGAAATTGCCACCTCGCTACGAGAAAAGAAAACGCTTGTCGTCTGGCTCTTCGACGTTTCACCATCCTTGTCGTCGCGTCGCACTCAGATTGCCGATCGGGTTGAGAACGTTTACAAACAGTTGACACAGTTAAACGTCGGTTCGGACAAGGCGCTGAAAAGTGCCGTAGCCGTCTTCGGAGAAAAGACTTCAATCGTTACCGAGAAACCGCTGGACGATGCCGAGGACCTTGTCAAAGCCGTTCGCAAGATCAAATCAGAATCATCGGGTGACGAGAATACGTTTTCGGCCGTCGATCAGGTTGCCAGGAAGTTTTCACCGTTCGCCACGACTGAACACCGGCGAATCATGGTGATTGTGGTCACGGACGAAGCGGGATCTGATCCGGCGAATCTCGAACAGGCGATCGCCACATGTCGCAAGCATTCGATTCGCTGCTATTGCGTCGGCGACTCGGCCCCTTTCGGTCGCGAACTGGTCGAAAGCAATTTCGTTCTGGAAGACGGCGAAGAGGTGATCGGCATTATGACGAAGGGCCCCGAGTCCTTCTTTCCGGAACTGGTGCGGCTCGGTTACTGGGGAACCAGCGGCGGGGATCTGGAGGACATGTCATCCGGGTTTGGTCCGTACGGCCTGACGCGACTCTGTGCGGAAACGAACGGATTGTACTTTGTCGCGGACAAGGGACGCGGCCAGCACAATTTTGATCCTGCCGTGATGCGGAACTACGCGCCCGACTACCGTCCGATCAGGTTTCTTGAACAGGACATGCGGCACAACCGGGCCAAATCGGCATTGGTCGAAGCCTGCGCAGCGGTCCTGGGTGAAACTCAAAAACGAAAAGTCCTGAGTATTTCGATGCCGAGGCTCGATTTCCGGTCGGACAACGACACGGTCTTGCGTCAGGAACTGACGGAAGCTCAAAAGCCGATCGCCGATCTGGACCTTAGCCTCGATAGTCTGCTCAGGATCCTCGAACAGGGTGAAAAAGATCGCGCCAAGATCAAGGAAGCACGATGGAAGGCGAGTTACGACCTGGCGGTCGGCCGCACACTGGCGCTGCGAGTGCGTGCGTTTGGATACAACACGATGCTGGCCGAAATGAAGGCGAATCCAAAACGGTTCGAAACGCCCGGAAACAACAAATGGAATCTGGTCTCGTCAAAAGACCTCAGTACGGGAGCCGCCATCAAAAAGATGGCAAGCAAGGCGAACGAATACCTGAGCCACGTGATCGATGACCATCCCGGGACACCCTGGGCGTTGCTGGCTGAACGCGAAAAGAACGTCCCGCTGGGCTGGGAATGGAAAGAGTCGCACTACAACCCGAATCCACAAATGGCGAGTGCCAACCCGAAGGCGGGCCCCAAATTCATCGAAGTCGTCGATCCGGTCACAAAGAAAAAAACGCAGAAGCAAGTCCCCAACGAAAAACAGCGTCGCGAAATCTAGCCGGGAAAGCGGGAGTCCCGGTTTGTCGATCAGGCTTCAGGATCGGCGCATGAACAATTGTCGCAATTCGCTGCCATGCCAGTGGATTTCTCGAAGGCGAATCGTCGAAAGAGGACGTTAAACACAGAGACACAGAGGC
>JANXOO010000941.1 GCA_025353525.1 Schlesneria sp.
ACTCGTTCGATCAGGTCGACCGGGAAAACGGGATTTGGCGTTACCTTTCGCAACGCAGGGCCGATGGTCGAGACAAGTCGCGGCAAGGGCTGCTCAAATACCAAAAGGACGATCGCGAGCCATTTCCCGCCGTTTACAAACTCTTCGCCGGAGAGACATCCCCCGATTCAATTCTGAAGCAGATTTCTGAAGCCGATATCGCAAACCCCGAACGTGAAAAGCGGTTGTTTTACGCAAACTTGTACATCGGGCTCAATTCCACCGTCGAAGATGATACTCGATCTGCCATGAAACATCTGAAATTGGCGACTCGCAATACTTGGGGCCCTGATGCAGGGTACGGACCAAACTTCATGTGGCATGTTGGGCGCCTGCACGAAGCACGATTGCGAGCTCACATGAAAAACGCTGAACCGAAGTAATCGTCGACGAAGAATTGGCGTCCCTCACGCCGCCGACACGCACAGATCGTTCACGATGCATCCTAAGTCACTGCCGGTTCCCATGCCAACGCGGTTGAACCGTCAGCGTGCGGCGAACCACAGGTGTGCAGCAATTCCTGAATCAGGGTCTTGCGATGAAAACTCCAAATAAAAAAAGGCGTGGTCATCAGGATGACGACCACGCCTTTTTTAAATCATTTGAAGAATCTGATCTTCAACCTTACGGCAATTCTTGCGAACGCCACGTCACAATTCGTTCAGGAAATCACGATGTTCCCCGAAGTCGCAAGGGTCAACACTCCGTCAGTCGCCTTCAGCGTGTAATTTCCGATGGCGGTGAACTTCACGGTGCTGCCGGTGAATGTTGCCACTCCCGCAACAGCGTTCATAGTAATCGTTGTTGCGGGTGTTAGTGTCCCCGGTCCTGTCGAAACCGCAAGCGTTACGGCAGAGACGTTACTTGTGACAACGTTTCCAAAGGCATCTTCGACAGACACGAGCACGTCACTCACAAGACCGCCACTCGTAGTCCCCGTCGCTGGCACCGATGTAAAGACCAGCTTGCTGGCCGCAGCCGGATTGATCGCCACGTTGAACGATGACCCGGTCAAACCTGTACTCGAGGCGTTCAGAGCGTACGCACCCGCCACCTTGATATTCAGCGTGCTGAACGTGGCTACACCGGCGACGGCGTTCATCGTGACAAACGTCGTTCCGTTCGTAAATGTCCCGCTGGTCAAGGTCAGTGTGACCGGTGCGGTCGAGGTGGTCACCGTATTTCCAAATGCATCCTGTATTGCCACTTTGACTGCGGTGAAGTTCACTCCTGCAGTCGCCGAAGCAGGCGACTGAGTTACAACGGTCTGTGACGCGGCAGCCGCAGCGATCGTTATGTTACCCGTCCCCGTACCGGTCAATGCACCATCTGCAACAGCAAACGTGTAGACACCGGACTTGTTGATG
>JANXOO010000945.1 GCA_025353525.1 Schlesneria sp.
GCGTTGGCGTAGTAGAGATTCGTGCCGGCGTCCTGTTGGTGTCCGCCGTAGTAGATGCCATACGCCGTCAATACGGCGTTGAGAGCGGTGGTGTTTCCGCTCGCCTGGGTGTTGCTGGCGATGTTGCCGAAAGCATCAAACTGCACCGACTCCCCGATCAGGTAATTCGTGCCGTTCGTCACGTACAGGTCGTTGACCGTTCCTTCGTTGTCGAACAGCGGCCAAACGGAGGTGAAGCCGCCGCCACTCGTGTTCGCGATATCGCTTTCCAGTAGCTGATTGTATCCAGGAATCCAGAGATTCGTTTGCGTGATCGCTCCGGAGTTCGTGCCGCTTTCGCTCAGTTGCGCCACCACTTCAGAATTCCCGCCTGCGAAGACATAGCCGGTCGAAACCGCTGTTCCTGCCACTCCGCCGGAGTAGGGGATGACCGTCTGACCGACGCGCCGGTCCAAACCATCGTAGTTATAAGACACCTGCTCCAGCGTCTGTCCTCCGGTGGGGGCCGACAGTTCCGTCACGCTCACCAACCGGTTCCGGTTGTCGTACGTGTACGTTGTGTAACCCGGCTGAGTCAGACTGGACGAGGCACCCGAGTTGAGCGTGCGTGAAATCCTGTTGCCCTCCCCGTCGTACTGGTACGTATACGTCCCATCATTCTTCAATTCGTTAAACGGTCCCACCAACGTCCCGGTCACCGACGTATTCCCGTTCGCGTCGTAGCTGTTTGTTGTCGTGCCGACACCGACCAGGTTGTCGGTCAACAATTGGCCCGAGTTATCGTACGTGTAGTTGTCTGCCTTCGACAACGCACTGGTCCCATTCGTCGTCGCCGAACGTGTATATGACCGCTGCGACACACGCAAGTTGTTGTCGTACGTCCACACATCGTTGATCAACATGTTGCCGGAACCATCTTTGTGCGTCAACGTCGAAATGAGACCCGTATTCGGATCATAGGTATACGTCGCAGTCGTCACTGTCGTCGAACCGCTCTTGCGAATCAACGTGGCGAGGTTCCCGTCCCCCTGATACGTCACCGTCGCCGATTGCGTCACCCCGCCATTCACGCTGTTCGTGCGGGTGACGCCGGACGTCCGATCGATCGAGTCGGTCGAATAAACATCCGAGAAGACATTCGTCGCACCAGAAACCAGACTCATCGTCGCCAGCGTCTCGTCCGCATTGTACGTATAAGTGAATGCCTGCGTCGGTGACATCGCTCCAGAAGTCGGTGAACCCACGTAGAATGATTCCGTCGAGCCGATCAGATCTCCCGCTTCATCATAGCTGCCAGTCCATGTCGACAACGTCGTTGGTGAACCGCTCGTCGGATTCTTCACATCCTGGATCTGAGTCGCTCGACCTTCCGCATCGAAGGTTGTCGTGATGGTTTCCAGCGGCGTCGCCAGACCTGTATCGCCTGGTGCGTACCAGGTTTCGGTGGACGTGTCGCCAGTTGGATTGATCGTGAAGACCGTGATCTTACCCGTTGAGTCGATGTATTTCGTCGAGTTCCCGGTGTAGGACCAGGTTCCACCGTTCGTCCGGGTGTTCTCGCGGCCCAACGTATCGTACGTCATTTGCGTGATGTTGTTCACCGGATCAATCAAGTCCACCAGGTTCCCGGCCGAGTCAAAAACCTCGCGAGTTCCCGAGGCTGCCGTCTGGATCGGATTGATCGTTTCCGTCGCCTGGCCCGTCGAGGCATCACCGTAGATCGTCGCGGTTAGTTTTCCATAGCTGTCCGCCTGCTGAACCGGGCGACCCTCCGCGTCGTAGCCGACGTACGACACCACCACTTCGTGCACCAGCGAATCCGATTGGTCGGAACTCGACAGTGTCTGACCCGCCGTGTTGATCACCGTCGTCGACAGCAGGCCAGACGGATCGGCCGTGGTCGCCGGTGATGTGACCGTCGTTGTTTCCGTTTCCAGCGACGCGTTGTACGAGTACGCCATCGTCGTCGTCAGCGAAATCGGAGTGCCGGAACCGGTGGGCGACGTACGGCTTACACTCAACGTTTGCCCGGTTGCATCAGTCAGGGTCGTCGTCATGGCTCCAAACGGATCAGTCTCAACCGTTTGCGACTGGCCCACCGACAGGCCGCCACCGGTTCCGGTCGCGTAATTCGTATACGATTTCAGCACCGTCGGTATCGAATTCGAGTTCATTTGATCCATCTCACGGACCCGCCCCAGGCCGTCATAGACGAATGTCGTGTCGGACAGGACGTTGGCACCTTTGGCGAGCGTCACTTCTTTCTTATTACCTGCCACATCATAGGTCGTTGTTTCGATGCTGCCATCGGTGTTGGTTGTCTGCACCGTCCGCCCCAGTGCATCGACAACATCTGTCGAGTTGGATACAGGTGAACTCGTCTGGTTGTCGCGGAAGCTCATTTCGCCAGTCACGTTGCCATCGGCATCATAGGTGCCTTTTGTCTCACTGATGGGGGTCGTCGACCCCGAGGCCAGCGTTTGAGAATCCGTTACATCCCCCAACCCGTCGTAGATCATGTTCGTGACAATCGCCGCGGCCGAACTGCCATAATTGACCGTCGGCGTCCCCCCGGACCCAACAGACACCGAATTAGGTGTCCAGCGGTATTCCGTGGTCTGGATCGCTTCGCCGAGCGGATCGTAGCTTGTGTTGACAGACTCGCCGTGGACCACATCGGCATACGTCCGGATCAATTGGCCCGCGACATCGTAAACACGGATGTTCGGTGCCACCGTTGTTTGTCCTGCCTGGGTCGTGGTGGAAACGGCAGGTGCAAACGTTGCCACGACGTTGCCATCGGCATTATATTCCATCGTCGTCGTTTCGTTCACCTGCGTGGTGGTTGGTGTCGTTGTGTTCACGGCACCAACGTAACCCACATTAACGCCCATTTTCGTTTCAGACAGTAACTGACCGAAGGCATCATACACGTCGACCGACGTTGCTCCCGTCAACAGGTTTTGAGTTTCGAGCGTGTTCCCTGTCGAGTCGGTTTGAATCTCGATCGTTTCCAGGCCACCCGTTGCTCCTGTTACGCCCGACTGGACTGTCCAGAAATCCGAGACCGCGATGCCGTTCACCGGATCAATGTTCGCATTGAGCATGGGATTGAAGTAGTCATTCATCGTGCTGCCATCCGGTGCTGTGACGCTGGCCAGTTCGCCGTCGTTGTAGTAAGCGTAGGACGTTTGAAGTTGGATGGCGGCGGTCGCGGTCAGCGGATCAGTGTAGGTGTTCGTGTTGACATATTTTGTTTCGGAGGTCTTTTCCCCCTGAGAGTTGTAAACAAATTTCGTGATCGCACCGGTCCCATCCATCACCTGGAGGAGCTGTCCCTCCTGGTTGTACTGGGTCGTGTTATCCGACATCAGAACCATTGTTCCCGAGTTGTTCCACTGAACCTTTTCTTCGGTGACCTGGCCGTCAGCATTATTGGTGTCGGTCGTCACATTTCCAAGCGGATCGGTCGTTGTCGCCACGTTACCGAACGCATCGTACGTATATGATGTTTTACGCGCGGCAGGAAGCGGTGGCGGATTCGATAGCGTATCTTTCACTGACACGGTTTCGTTCGCGAGCTGACGCGAATTCGCCCCAATCCCGTAGACGTCCGCCGTCAGACGATAGTGCAAGGTCGCGTTTGGATCGTCGTTCGAGACCGCAACCTGAGTGCTCGACACCAGATCGTTGTTCGCGCCTGTGAAATAGCTGATCAACTCGACACCGTTGCCGGGACTGATGATCTGAGTCGGCTCACCGATTGAATTGTACGCCGAGATCGTTTGTGCACCCTCGGCATCCGTGGAATCGACGACATTCCCGAAATCCGATGCGGAACCAGCAAATTGGAAGTCATACTGGGCGGTCGACTGCAAAAAATTCTCGAAGACCTGCGTCACAACGTCATAATGCTGCTGCAGATGAACGAAGGGATTGAAATCGGTAATAGCGGCCATGCCATTCTTATCGACGAGCAGGTCTTCGCGGAATATCTGGTTCGCCGTCGCGTTATATTCGAAGCTGGTCGTCGTCGTTTTCGTCGCGGTCGGGTCAAGACCCGCCACGGTTTCCTGGGTCACATTATTGAAGTCATCGTAGTTGTACGTGCGGGTCGATTGCGCCGTAAGGCCGACAAGCGAGGTTGTACCGGGGGCGTCGAAGAATGTTTGTGCCTGCGTCAAGCGGCCTTCCTGATCGAGCGAATAGGCAGCCTGCTTCTGGTCGTTAAACGTCGTCGATCCGGTGGCGTTGTCGAGAATGTCACCCATCTGGTTCGTGACCAATGCCGGAAGGAGGCTCGCCGCTCCGGCTTGCCACATCTGGCTGGCCGAGGTCTGGATGCCAAACACGTTCTGGTGCGAATCGGCGACTCCGTCATGCACGCTTGTCAATTGGCCGCGGTTGTCGTAACCAAATGTCGTCACCTGGGCAATGTCCGATGTGCCCCCCATCGAATCGGAGGTGAGCTGGAACACTGTCGTGGCTGAGACGGTTGCCACGCTCGCCGAATCTGGCGTTGTGATGGCCACCTCGCTTCCAGACGGTGTGGCCCCCCCAATCGTGACTCGCAGAATGCGGAAGTTCGTCCCCGCACTCGACCCGGTCAGTGTCTGATCCGGGGTAATGAGCGCGACCGAGATCGGATTCGGTGCCGTGTTTCCGCTGGCAGTATAAGCCGAATTGATCAGCGACTGCAGCACTTGATCGCCACCAGCCGACGTGATCAGGAAATCGCTGCCTGGAATGCCCATGACGGTGACCGGATGATTCAGCACTCCGCCGGTGAATGTCAGATCGACTGCACTTTCATTCTTGTCAGAGATATAAATATCAGAAATCTGCGAATAGCCGAAATTGCGGGTCCACAGTGTTGGTGTGCCACTCAGCGTATTGTCTTGCAACGAGAGAGAATTAAGGACGAGTTGCTCGCCGGTCGCGGCGGGCGCAACACTGGCGTTCAGCGTTTTCACAACGCTACCACCGGGAGGGGCCAAAGTGATCGCAGTGAGCTGGTTCGACGTGTTGTAGGCAAACGTCGTCGCCGAACCATCGAGGGCCACGATCGACGAGATCAAATTGTTCGTGTTGCCGACACCGTAGGTGAACGTCGTGGCCGGGCCAGCGGCAGGGGCGATCGATACCAGGTATGCCGCTTGATTGTTCGATTGTTCCTGGAAAGTATACACCGTGCCGTCGGTCGTCTTGTAGTACCATTGTAAGATTCCTCCCAAAATCGCCCGAGTGAGTGTCCCGGTTTCTGATGGCAGTGCGGCATGGGAATTTGGATCGAGAGCCTGCCATGTCAGGGAGGAATCAGGCGTGCCGATATCGCTTTCACTTGTGAGGGGATTTTTACCCGTCGGGGCAAACAGAGTCCCTTGTCCCTGGCCGAATGACAAAGCCGCCCGGTCGTAGACCCAGGGCATATCGGTTGAGCCACTGCCGGTGTGCATGTCCGTGATCAGAACGGGAATTCCGGAAATATCCCAACCGGCTCCGATGCCAGCGAAGGGATTTGTCGCCGCGTTCGTAGACACGTTTTGCACGACGAACGCTTGACCATACGACTGCAGCAATGTCGATCCCGTGATTGTTCCGCTGGAAGTGCTCGTGCCACTCGCCCCTCCCGTGCTAATATGGAATTGAGAATTCGTCGGATCGAATGCACTCAATTCATATTCGTACATTCCCGTCGTCCAACTCGAAGGGAACTGCTTGGCCGCAATCGAAAAATGGAATTGGGTCTGCGAAGACGGAATGCCGGCCAGCGAGAAGGTGGTTTCCGCCGAGTTTTCCGAATCGTAAGCCTGGTTGGTCAAACCTTCGTTCAGCGTCGTGTTTGTCGAATTAATCTTCGGAGCATACCACTGCAATCGAACTGTCATCGTGGTGGGGCGTGATGCCCAATTGGCAGGCCACGTGATCACGCCTTCCACTGTCGGCCCGTTGCCAGCGGTATTTGACGAGTACATCAGTTCGAATGGGTTGCTCGTCCCAGAACTTGTGGTGGTATCGAACGATTGCGACGTCGTCAGCGCCCCCGTCTGCAGGTTGACTCCTTCTCCCGCCACCGAAGTACGATAGGCGGAGCCAGTATCATCAGTCATGACGTTCGATTGAAGCGAGACGGTTTGGCTCGGTACACCGGAAAGAATCGTTTCATTGGAGAGAATCGGCTCGTCATACAGTGAATTCTGGTTGAGATCGGCCGCTCCGAGTAGCGTACTGGGGAGGTCGGTGGTGATGTAATTCTGTGAGGCGGTCGGCTGCTGAACGAGATTCACCCTGATGCCGCGGGGCATGCTGAAGACGATATTGTCCGTCGCGGCAACGTACATCTGATTGGTCTCAACGGCACCAACAGTCCCAAAGGGGCTGTAAACAACTAATCCGAAGGCGTTATTGACAATTGGCTGCGTTGCATTGCCTGATGCGAGGCCGACGACATAGTCTCCGTCCACATTCTGGTTCCTCGTCGCTTGTCCTGTGAGGTCGTATGCGGAAAGCGGGACGGGGCTAATATCGTTGGCAGTCACGGGAACGTTGTAGTAGCGAAACGCACTCCCCTGCACTGCGATGACGCCATTCGGAGCTTGCAATGTCGGTGATGGATCGTTGACCGTGACCGTTGCGCGGCCCTGTTGTTCGCTGACCATGGAATTGGCCGTGCCATAGTTATAACTAAAGACTTCCTTGTATGAGCCGAAAAGCGTGACTTGGTCCCCCACGTTTTTGTTTTGAGCTGGACCAGCCAGATCGACAAAGTACGGCTGGTTCGGTGAGTATGTTGCCACGCCGGGACCGTTCGGCGATGCGGCGTTCGAGATTGATAAGGTGCCACGTAGCCCTTGCTCGATGTTGGCATCGGTCCCGCCACCGGATGCCGTACCGCTCATGAGCAAAAAGCTGTGAGTCGTTATGCCTGGTCCATTCAATTCTCCGAATTGGATATAGTCGTAGCTGTAGCCAGACACGGTCTTGCCGGTAGTGCTGTTCGGGCTGATTTTCCATTGGTAGTTCGACGCGCCCAGCCCCATTGCCAGGGCAACCGACGAAGCAATCTGTGCAGTTGTTCCCGTAAGGGCTTGCTGAGCGATTCCGTCGAGCTTCCAGTTCAGTGTCCAGGTATAGGGGGAAGAACCTGTCGTAGATGAAAAACCAGGCGCATAGAATCCGTTGTCGAGCACATCGACGGTGGAGAGTGTGGCCGTGGTGGCGATCACGGGAATAAGAGCGGGACTCGAAACGGTCCGCAATGTACTCGGGTCGATCAGTGTTCCGTTGTTGGTTCCTGTAAACACGGGCGATGCGTTGGGAGTATCACCAGGTATGTCGTTTGCCCGTACATCGAATGTGACATTGTTTGCATACGATGTTGTGAATGACTGAGGCTTGTAAATGACCGACGCGGCGGCGACACGGGTCACCGTCACGGTTGCAACCGGCGAAGCGGGGATCGAGCCGTCGCCTTTGATCAACTGGTATTGGATTGTATCCTGATCGGCCGTGCTGTTCGCATTAAAAGCATAGTGGACCGTACCATCGGGGTTCAATGATACCGTGCCATTCGCCGGTGTTCCGACGAATTGCACGCTGAACGCGGAACCCGAACCAAGTGGCAATGATGGGAAATCGGGGTTGTTGGCCATGACATTGATATCTGTCGAGTTGACTCCGACGGGAATCGCAGCGGAGATCGGCGCGGGATTGATCAATTCCAGTCGGACCGCGTTCGCGACAGCATTGTCTTTCATCCCGCCGGGAACATCCAACCTCACTGCGATTTTCTGGTTGCTGGCAGTGACCTGGATGACTCCCAAATTGTTCCAACCGACCAGTTGCCCATTGACCGTTTCAAAGAAGTCGCTGGGGGCAACAGCCTGCTGCATCACGTACGAGTTTTGAGACAAGACGGAAGACGAACTGTTTTGCAGCATCACCGTATACGGCGCATAGACCAGGTTCGTGCCAGACAGGAACGTTCCTGCCCAGGTTGTCGCTACCCGATACATTCCTGGCGTGAGACTGCCGGTCGTTGCCCATGTTGCCGACTGCGTCGTACCGCTGCTGGCGGACCCATTTGAAGCATATTCTGTCGTATTGCCGCCTGGAGCAGCGAAGCCGTTGGCCGTGATGACCGAACCGCCCGTCGTGGGGAATGTCGTCGTGAACGTTCCTCCACCTGTCTGTGTCGTTGACGCATCGATATATGTCACAGTATCGGGTGCAACCGCTGTTGCTGACAATGTTAACGTAAAGGGGCTATTGGCATCGTTGGAAGGGATCGACAGCGGGCTTGAGACCGTTCCTGAGGACGAATTGGTAAATGTGAGGATCAGTGTCTCGGATGCACCGGGTGCCAGCGGACTGGTCGGCTGACTCGCGACGGCAAAATTCGTTGGAGGTATGATCGTTCCGGTAAAGTTCAGTGCTGCCGTCCCGGTATTTGTAAATACAAGATCGATGGTTGCAGTTTGTCCAGTCAACACTTGCCCGAAATCAAGCGTCGCTCCCGATGTTAACGGAACTCCGTCATGACTCACCTGAAGTTGCGGTATTGCTGCGCTGACGGTGAGCGTGAAGTTCTGCGTCGCGGCCGTTCCAACCCCGTTAGCGGCCGTAAACGTCAAGGGGTACGTACCAACTGTCCCGGCGGCGGGCGTGCCGTTCAGGACGCCGGTTGTGGCATTGAATGTCACGCCGGTCGGCAGAGTTCCCGTTTCAGTCCAAGTCACGGCGGGGAAGCCGGTCGCCGTCGCAGTGAACGTGCCTGCCGTTCCCACGGTGAAAGTGGCACTCGCCGCACTCGTA
>JANXOO010000962.1 GCA_025353525.1 Schlesneria sp.
GCTGTGACGGTCCTGTTTTTCACGGTTTGGGCTCAGTTGTTTGGACGAAAGCAACTTGGCAAAATCCAGGGAGTAGCACAAATGATGACGGTCGTGGCATCGGCGCTCGGTCCGATCGTCCTGGCCGAGGTCAAAGTTCGATACAACTCGTATTTGCCTGCGATCGTTTCGCTTGGCGTAGTCGCCGCTGTCCTTTCGGTCCTGATTGCCGTTGTTCCCATACCAGTGCGTATTTGCAATACTGGCGTTGACGACGCAAACGAATCAAATTCCGGGACATCGAATCGTCCGGCATCGCTGACAAACTGATTTTCTCTCAATCCCTGACATCTGAATCGATATCAAATGCTCAAGTTCCATCTGTCGCTGAATGTTTCGAACCTTCCGAAAGCGGTCGCGTTTCTGGAGGGCGTGCTCGGAGTTCCGGCGGCCAAGCAGCGTGCCGACTATGCCAAATTTGAACTCGACTCGCCGCCGCTTGTGCTGTCGCTCGAGCCACGTTCGCCGTCGGCATACGGATCGCTGAACCACATCGGATTTCGATTTCCCGACGCTCAGTCTCTAGTTGATGCACAGGGGCGGCTGGAATCGGCCGGTGTGTCGACTCAACGCGAAGAGGGAGTGGAATGCTGCTACGCTCGACAGACAAAGTTCTGGGTCCACGACCTGGATCAGCGATTGTGGGAATTCTACACTCTCGACGAAGACCTCGATCATCGCGGAGCCGGTCAGTCGCTGGAAGAAATGGTCGGTGCCGAAGCGGCCGCAGCAACGCTGAATCAGGCCGAACCGGTCGTCTGGGAACATCGGATGCACCAGCCGTTTGTTCCGCTGCCGTCATCGTGTGACGCAGTTCGGCTGCGCGGTACCTTTAACGTTCCCGTTTCGAACGAAGTGATGCGGACTCAACTCGCGCAAGCTTTCGACGCGCTGCGGCCAGGTGGACAAATTGCCGTTCACGTTCTGACCGCCGAAGAACCGGTGACCGGAGAATTGCATCTTCCAGGTCCTGCAGCATACGTGAAATACGCTCCGGTTCGAACGGAATTACTTGCGGCAATGGAAGAGGCCGGGTTCGTCGATTTACAATTGTCGACGTTCCGTCCGGGTGCATGCTTCGAACACGAAGGACTGCCACTTCGGGAAACTCAAATTATCGGTTACCATCCTGTGGAAGTATCGCCCGACAGTTGCACGGTCATTTTCAAGGGACCGTTCCAGAGCGTGACGGACGACGAAGGTAACGAATGGAGACGGGGCGAACCCGTCAGTACTTCGCGCTCACGATGGCAGTCGTTACAAAACAGCTCCGTGGCCGATCTGTTTGTGATGCTGCCTGAATCGGCACCGGTCAGTCATTGCGGAATCTGAAAGTCGGTACGATCCGTGAAAAACGACAACTTTCAATCGAAGACCTGTGCCGACCAGTTGAAGGCTCTCAGCGAGCCGATTCGACTGAGAATTGTCGATATTCTGCGCCACGGCGAGATGACCGTCGGCGACATTGCCGAATTGCTTGAAACCGAACTGGTCACCGTGTCGCATCATTTGAAGATTCTCAGACATGCGGGCCTGATCGAAGTCGAACGGGACGGCCGGTTCATGGTCTATCGATTGCGAAACGATCTTTTGCAACAGGCCGCTCAAAACAGCAAGCAGTTCCTGAACCTGGGCTGCTGCCGGATTGAAGTCCCGGAAACAAATACCGGTTCGAAGTAGCGCATCGCAAATTGTCGAAAAAGGAGTTTACAATGAGTCTTATCTGGGCAATTCTGATAGGTATCGCAGCCGGTTGGCTCGCGGGACAAATCATGAAGGGGAAAGGTTTCGGGCTGATCGGCGACTTGATCATTGGCGTGATCGGATCGGTGATCGGGCACTGGCTGTTTCACGCGATCGGACTCAACGCTTACGGACTTTCAGGCAGTCTTATCGTGTCGACCGTTGGTGCCATCGTCCTGCTGTTTTTTCTGCGATTAATTCGTTCGAAGTCCTGAACGCGGTTGCCATCTGCGGGGCTGCGACGGGTCATGAAACAATTGTCGGCAAAACCGGTCGCGAGTTCGTTACCATGCTTGTTCGGCATCTCCTTTTGAGTTGACGATCCACGGTGTCCAACAGAGGACAAATTTGTTGATTGCGACATCGGTCTTTTTCGGAGCGATCGTCGCTTCTTCGAGCTTCAGGTTTTCGGCGACAGCTCCATCAAGCAACGCGGTCGCTTCTTCTTCAAACTGGTTATTCAGTGCGTCGAAACGGGCCTGAATCGCCTGAACGGACTCTTCTGCCAAAGAAACATCCTGCTTTTCAGCACCCATGCGGCCCGCTGCGCGAACTCCGCTCGCAATGTGTCCGATATTCGATGCAGATGTCAATTTACGTCCGAATACCGCACCGAGAATCGATGTTCCCACGGTCGCCATCATTTGCATCGACTGATTTTGGGATTGCGTCTTTTCTTTTTCCAGCTTCTGGATCGCCTTTCGCTGCAATTCCTGAATCGTAGCCAGTTTGGGCCCGTATTTAGTGCGCAATTTCTCGACCGCAAGATCCCGGTCTTCTTTCGCTCCGTGCGCAATTCGCGTTCGAAAATCGCCTTCTGATTCGCCGGGCTTTGAGGTTACTTTCAGGTCCGGACATTTCCACACCGAAAACTTTTGCGTCTTGTAGATGTGGTCTTTTAACGCCGACTGTAATTCAGCAAATGTCCTGGCTCGATTCAAATCGGCGGGAAGCGACGCGAACCCGCCGTCATCGTCGGGATGTTCCTGCTGCTCGGGCTCGGCTTCCGTACTGATCGTCGCATCATCGAACATGATTGCAGAGACATTGTCGGCGCACGGCAGAAAGACCGTCATATCCTGCAGAGTGTCGACCCCTGCTGAAGCCTGGACAAACCGGACGCGTGCCGATGCAAGAATGCCGGGTCGATACAACAATTTGGCGTCCCCCAACAGACTTCCCTGTCTGACGATGAACGTTTCGCTGATACCTGGCGGCAAGACAGGATGCGAAGCGCCAGCAGAGTCGCCGCCCAGTGACGCGGTCGCCGGTACGGATTTCGGCATCAGGGCTTTCTTGCTGGCCATCAGTTCCGCGATTTGTTCGCGATTGACGGGTCCGCGCAGAAATGACAGTGCCCAACGACTTTGGAAAACGACGGGATGGTCTTCGTGAACGTTGTTCATCAGGAAGACGCGATTGCCAAGTCCCGCCAGAATTTTTTCCATCTTGCCACGATCAAACTTCGCTCCTGCGGCTGCCGACGCCCCTTCAAGACCTTCGAGAACGCGTGCCTTGTCGCGTTCGGTCTGCAATCGACCGAGAAACCAGGTTCCTGCGTTCGACAGCCCCTTGTAGTCCAGGTCGACAGGGTTTTGAGTGGCGAGCATCACGCCCAGTCCAAATGCGCGAGCTTGCTTCAGCAGCGTCAGCATCGGAGTTTTTGATGGCGGATTGGCTGTCGGCGGGAAGTAACCGAAGATTTCGTCCATATAGAAAATCGCTCGCAGACTGGACGTTCCCGATTGTGACCGCATCCACGCGACCATCTCGTTTAGCAGAATCGTGACGAAGAACATTCGTTCGCTGTCGCTCAGGTGCGCAATTGAAATGATCGTCAATCGCGGTTTCCCTTCGGGCGTATACAACAATCGCTGGATGTCGAGCGGTTCGCCTTCCATCCAGGCTTGGAAACCGGGCGACGCGATCAGATTGTTCAGCGTCATCGCCAGTCCAAACCGTTCTTTAGTCGGATAGAAACTCTCGAGATCCATCACACCGACTTTGTCAAAATTCGGCTTTTGGATCAGTCGAATCAAACCTGCAAGGTCGACATCTTTTCCCGATCGCCATGACCGGTCCAGGATCGTCGAAAGCAGTATATGTTCTTTGCTTTGAAGCGGATCTGCATCGATCCCCAGCAGGGCCAACAGTCCCGATGCTGCGGAAGCGACTCGCTCGCGCATCGCTTCGGTATCGTTCAGGATTTTGTCGTTGGGGACATTGAACGATTTCAGCACCGTCAGCGGCAAACCGGCATTGCTGGCCGGTGTGTAGATCGAAATATCGACAGCATCGCGATACCGCCGGATTCGTTCTTGCGGCTGGCCCCACGCGGCAAGCCCGTCTTTCCAGACTTTGGCAGTCCGGGCGCTGTAGTCGTCAGGTGACATCCCCGCGCGCGTCGCGTCGGCCGGATCGATCCACGGACGAAAATCGCCTGGTGCCAGATCGGGAAATGCCAGCAACAGATTGCCGAGATCGCCTTTGGGATCGACGCAAATCGCAGGAATCCCGTCGATTGCTGCTTCTTCAAGAA
>JANXOO010000964.1 GCA_025353525.1 Schlesneria sp.
GCCTGAAACTGCCCGATCTCGCTGAGGTCGCTCGTTTCACGGACCTTTCCAATTTCGATCAGGCCCACGGTGGTTCCGGCGTCGATCAGGCCGGGGTAGACGTGCAGACCATTGGCGTTCACCAGCGGCGTTCCTTCGGGAACCGGTAAATTCTGTCCGCACGCGATGATTTTTCCCCCGTCCACGATCAGAACACCGTTGGGGATGTCGTCGGTATCGACAGGATGCAGCGTCGCACCGACGATTGCATAGCGGCCCGCCTGAGCAGGGTTCAGGTCAATCCCGACAACTCGTTCTTCGGATTTGACGAGCGTCAGTGGCGACGGCGTTGCGGAACGAGCCGATCCGGCGGGACTCATGGCACTCGGCTGTTTTTCTCGCGTAAAGTAAACCTCGCCCGCGATCAACGTCTGCTCACATCGGGAAAACGCATTGAGCGGATGTCCGCTGAAGATCGCGAGGTCGGCCTGTTTGCCGATCTCGATCGAACCAAGTCGGTCGGATAAGCCGAGTTCGTTGGCGGGGTTCAGTGTGATGGTTTGCAGGGCCGCATCGGGGGGCATATTGCCGTAACGGACGGTCTTCGCGGCTTCGAGATAGAGGTGGCGAATCAGTTCCCAATCGTCACTCTTGATGACGACATTCGCGCCTGCCTCGTGTAACAATGCGGCGTTATGAGGAGCGGCGTCGAACGCTTCGACTTTGTAGGCCCACCAGTCGGCGAATGTACTGCAACTGGCTCCGTGCTTCACGATTTCCGGTGCAACCTTGTAGCCTTCAAGGACGTGCTGCAATGAGCGTACGCGGATGCCGTGATTATCGGCCACTCGTAACAACATCAGGATTTCGTCAGCTCGATAACAGTGCGAGTGGATGAATTTCTGGTGATTCAGAATGTCGGACAAGGCTTCCAGTCGCAGGTCGCGCCGGGGTTCCATGAGCCGGTCGGCAGCGCCTCCGGCTTGCCGTTTGGCATGTTCGTACTCGAGCCAGACGCGGCGGTAGTCGAGCGCTTCGAGGAACGCCCGATTGAGCGTTGCTTCGACTCCCAACCGTGTGTTGGGGAATCGACCTCCTCGAAACTTGACGTTTTCGCCGAGGGCAAATTTGACGCCCGAGTTCGCTCCGGGGAAAAGGTGTTCAGCGGCGGACGTGCCGTGTTTCAACTGAACGACAGCGTCCTGTCCGCCGATACAATTTGCTGATCCGTGCAGCAGTCTGGCAGTCGTCACACCGCCAGCCAGAGCGCGATATTCGCTGGCATCAGCGGAATTCACGACATCGCGAACTCGAACTTCGCACACGATAGAAGCGGTCGCTTCGTTCACTCCGCCAAGTCCGTTCGAGATCATGATATGGCTGTGAGTGTCAATGATCCCCGGCATGACGAAGCGGCCTGTGGCATCGATCACGGTTGTTCCGGGTTCGGGTTGAAGTTCGGGGGCGATGGCGACGATTGTGCCGCCCTTTACAAGGATCGAGGTTTTCGGGAGCGTCAGTCCGGTGGCCGTGAGGACGGTTCCGTGTTTGATCAGGACGTTACCACCGGTGACGACAGGTCTCGCACGCCGGTCGTCGGGAAACTCGACCGGTTGCTCGATGGCGGGGGGAGGATTCGGCACAGGATTGCCTGCCGGATTTTTACTGCCGTCAGGTGCTGAGGGCGCGTTTTGAACGGCGCTTGGAAGATTCGCGGGATTGGTCGCATCGGCGGCTGCGGCCTTATTGGTCTCGACGGTTGGCGACCCGGGAATTTCGGTCGTATCGATGCCCGAGATTTGTACGGCCGCTGATTGTGGAGTAGTGGCCCTGGGACTGGCTGGTTCCACTCGTGTTGCCGACCATTTGGTGACGGCACCAAACGGCGACTTGAGATTGCCGCTGAGGGATGTCGGTCGGACGGGGCCGGGCAGGGCTGCCGGTTTCAATGGGTCGGGTTGAGGTCCGGCGGAAGGAGTCCAGCCCGAAGTGTCGAACTTGAGTTGCACCGAGGCGTCGCCCGCTCCGATCGACACGACAAACTCGATACCGTCTTTCGTTGCTGTTCCGGAAGAAATTCGGCCATCGCCCTGGTCGCTGTTAAAGCGACCTGACAGAGATCTGTCCGTCTGAGTCAGTTCCAGTTCACCGCGAACTTTTCCTTCGGCCGCATCAATCTCTACATTCCACTTTCCGCTGACTTCGATCGGCCTTGGCTCGCCCGGTTTCGTCGGTTCGACCGGTTTGGCATCTTTGTGATATTCGTACCGCTGTTCGCCGATCGCGACGTATCTGACCTTCGATTGGTCGTTGTCGAAAGGGCCGGTCAGTACGATGAAACTGGCCGGGTGGCCGACCGCGATCGAGCCCAGTTCCTTGTCGAGGCCCAGAATCGCGGCCGCATGAGATGTCAGTGCCGCGAGCGCCGCATCGCGATCAAGTCCGTTGGCGATCGACTGACGAATGCCTTTCAGGATCTCGGAAGGGGACTTGCCATCGCGAGACGAGACGGCAAAACGAATTCCGGCTTTGTGCAATTCGGCCAGCCCTGACACACGTTGTTTCCAGCGTGCGAGTTTGTGTTCGCGGACCTTTTGGGGTTCGGGCAGATCGGGGTATTCGTCGTCACCCGGTTTTCCGGGTTCGATTTTCGGTTCGTCGCCGAAGTCAACGTGCAGAATGACATCGGTCTCGGTGGTCTTCAGTCGTGGTGCAATTCGAAAGGCTTCCTGACCACCCCAGATGGCAATACGAAGCTGGTGCTCGGCGGCGAAGTTCAAGGCACGATCATGGTCGTCGCGCGATTCGGCAAGGAACATGGTGCGAATTCGTCCCGCTCGCATGCCGTTGAAGATTTCGAACGCCGGATCTTCGGCAGGTCGACCGATTCCGGTAACCCCTTCTGCAAACAGTCGCTGATGTTTCAAATGGCGGTCGGCGTCGAGGAATGACTGTCGCAGATGCGCGTGGATTCCCATATTTGTTGCCGGGTATTCGCCGCCACCTCGTTCGTACAGATGGAGTGTCGAGAATGTCGACGTGGATAATAGCGCTTCGCGTACAGGGACCGAGGCAAGGTTGAGGACGGCCCCTTGTCCGCTGGCGATTCGACCGCCGGGAAGGACGTGAACGGCAACAAATCCGGACTGCCGGTATTTTTCCAGGTCGCCGGTTGAGGGTTTCAGATGTTTGGCGGCGGCAAATTCGGGAGTGAGTCCACTTCGGTCATCGCTGCGCATTCCGGCAAATGCGTATTTCGAGTTATCGACCTGTCGACCGTCGGCAGGGGTCGGTTTTGAATCGTCGAATAGTGTTGAGGCTCCGGCATCAATGAAACCGGGGTAAACGGTCAGGCCATCTCCTTTGATAATGTCGGCGTCGGCCGGAATTTCGATTCCAGGTCCGAACGCCGCAATCCGGCCATCCCGAACGACAAGGTTGCCTGACTCGATCGTCTGTCCTGGTGCGATGACGAGTCGCGCGTTCCTGATTGCGAATGTGCGAATATGAAAGCCGGGGCCTTCGTCAGCCTGAGTTGCCGCTGTTGGCCATCCCGCTGCGACGGAGATGGCGAGCAGCCCAAGGGCGAAATGCAGTGTACTTTTGGAAAATGGGTTCAGCGGAGTGATAGGGGTCAAGGTGTTTAGGCTCTTCAGGGTGACTGTCGAAAATCGCTGGGCCGGATTTGCATCTCTGACGCTACGAAGGATGGGTGCGGTGACACGGTGGCACTTGGGGCAGTGGGTTTGACTAAACGCCGGGAAGACACAGTCATTGACTCAGTCGTTGCGGGTCGCTGAAAAAAGTGGGACAGGCACCAGGAAGACCTGGAGCCAGTCCCCATTTTTCACGCTGTATGACGTTTTCGGTTTGATCGCGAATGGCATGGTCAATCACTGTAATCACTGTCCCCCCCCCGATTGCCAGCAGTTCTTTAAGGCGACGGGCGGAAAAGGAAATACCGATCGCTTGCCGTGTGGACACAGCTGGCGGCATTGAGGTGTGACTTGCGTGCGTGGCGGAAAGGAGGTCCAGTTTGCAGCCGGAAAATCGCGGTTTTGAGGTAATTCGCCGCTTTTTTTTCAGAATGTGACAGAATTTGCGATTTTGCGCAAAAGACTTGAATTGACAGAACTCATTCGCTCGATATGATCTTGGTGTCGATTGGTGCTTTCCGAAAAGCATCATGTTCACAAGTTTTGCTTTTGAACCGACTCGCTTCGCAAGATGGCCAGGTATTTCGTGACAGTCCGTTATTCGTGACAGGTCCAGTTATTCACGACGGCCCAGGTAATCGCGGTGTTACAGGTAAGTGTGACGACGCGGCCCACGCTGGGAAGTGTGGCATCTTGAGTTCTTCGTCATCAGGCTCATTGGTGCGGGACGCATTCTGATCGCGTTCCGGCTTGAGTTTTCGACGATCACTCAACGTGCTTTCGCGTCGTTTTTTCGCTGTCATATCGGTTGTTCTCCGGTATTAGCACATTGTTGACCAGCGTACGTGTTTCGTGGCAATCGAATATTGTTGCGGTTGTACTTTGGAAATGATGAGTTGATGCCAGGATACGGTGATACAAGAAAACGGTAATGCCAGAACGCAGTGGAAGCAGGGTGTGTTGTCGTTGCCGGTTTTGTTCGGTGATGGGAAGCCTGATTACCGGATGTGTTTCAGGTATTGAAGGTTGTGCCAGGACTGTTTGTATTCAAGACGGTGTTTTCAGGACTGTTTTTACAAAGCTGTCCCTGAATTGTCCGGCTGGTACTGAGGGTTGTCGGCTCCCTTGTTGAACGAGTGTTTCGGACGGTGTTTTTCGTCGAGTTTCAATCTTTGATCCCGTGTGACGGGATCGGACTATTTGTTATGGAACCCGCCTGGATGTGCTGGGGATTCCTTTCTGGGCCGATGTCAACTCCGCCGAATGGCTGCTGCCATTCGAGTGCGTTGAGGTTTTCTTTTCCGCTCGTGACGAGCGTGTTTAGCCAATGGAAATGTTTATGACAGCCGAGCAAAGTTCTGGTTCTCCGAAACGCGTTGTACGTCGTCGCACGAAAAAAGTTGACGTGATCGATTCCGTCGACATGCGAGAAACCGGACTGAACGAAGCCCAGTCACACAAGCCTGTGATCGAAGATGTTTTCGACGAAATCGCTGCGGTGCGAGCGGAATCCGAGGGATATCCCACCGAACGCGACATGGATTTCGAGTCGCTGGCGAGCGAGCCTGCTCCGCGGAAAACTCGTTCGCGTCGCCCCGAACCGGCCGGTGAAGTGTCTGGCGAAGTGGCAAGTGACATCACTGACGCACCACGAGGCGTACCACGAGGCGCACCACGAGCCGAGGCGGAAGGCGAGCGACCACGACGCGGGCGAACCACCCGGTCAACCGAAGCACCTCGCGCTGCGAATGATGATGTGGCTGCTCCGGAACGTGTCGAACGCACCGAGCGTGACTCAGAAACTCAAGGCTACGATGCCGAACCGGCCGGGGAAGAT
>JANXOO010001040.1 GCA_025353525.1 Schlesneria sp.
GTTTTTTCACGCCATCCGCGATGGTTGCCCAGACTTCCACCGGAATCTCGACGGCATCCAGTTGTTTGCGACCGTTCATTGCTTCCAAAAGTTCGATCCGTCCCGTTAGTGTCCACCCGACCAGCATTCCGATTTGTGCCGGTGTCAGCCGATCGAATTCCGAGCGAATCATCGTCAGCCACTCGCCTCGCAATTTGTCACTCGAATCACTTTGGCTGAAGTAATGGTTGCTCAGGCAAAGCGGTGTCAGATCGAAATGGTGAGGATGGCGAATGAAAAAACGGGCTGCTTCCGCGAGCGGTTCGAACCAGCGTTCTTCCATTCGTTGAAAATAGAGATTGGGCAAACTGCCATTCGCGAAATCGAAAACGGCAGTCAGGCGGATTCGTTGCAGGGGGCTCATCTTCCCTTCCACGCGGGCATCTTTCATCCATTGATCGGCCAAAGCATAGGCAGCATCGAGCTGGTCGTTATAGACCATCGCAGAAAAATGTTGAGCGTATGGCGATGGATATGAAACCTCTACGGGATTCCTGGCGATCCAGTCGGTCGTCCACTTCAACAGGTTCGCCCAATCCGCCAGTTGCCGATAGAATTCGACCACGACGCCTCGCATTGACGCATCTTCGTAGCCATTGCGACCGGGACGAGCCAATTCTTGCCGCAACCACGCATGAGCCGCATCATATCGACCGGCACTGGCCAGAGACCTTGCATAGGCTTCCTGACGCGAGTAATCCCACGGCATGGCTTCTGCCGTCGATCGTCGCAGTGCGAGCGCTTCCGCAGTCCGTCCTGACCGTTCGAGCATCGCCGTTTCCCTGTCGGTCCAGTCTTGTTCAATCTGACGTTGAATTTCAGAACGAGCACGCTCTGCCGACCGCGCGTCTTCACCCTTGCGATTGACGAGAAGCGACAGCCCGCGATCGAACGGACGCTGATAGACGGGCTTCAGCAATTGAAGAAGTTTGTAATTCTCGGGCGTCGATGCAATGGTATTCGCCTGACCGAGAACGAACTCGGCAAGGAAGAAATCGTCCTGAGCGGGGGCCGCCGCCAGCCGCACGGCTTCTGCGGTCAATCGCTGAAGTGCCTCTTCATTGCGGCGGATCACCGACAATAATATCGTTCGCAGCCAGCGAATTCCCGGTTTTCCATCAACCATTGTTTCTGCGGCAATGACGTGATTCCACATTTCGTCCCACTGTTGAAGTTGCGCATTGTGCAAAATCATTGCCATTCGGTCGTCAAAAGAGGCAGAGCCATCCGCAACCTTTTGACGTGCGGTTCGCAGTGATGGCAGACGCAGCCGGATGAATTGAACTGACGGACGGGCGGCCACTTCGGCATTGATTCGCGCTGAATACTCGTCCTTCGACAGTGTCTTGATCTCGTAATGTGTTTCGGATGTCAGTCGTCCCTGTGCATCCGTTGACAACATTTTTGCAGCCCACCAGGTTCCGGCCACTTCGATCATGCCTTCAAACGTCACTCCGCCCGTCAATTGACCGTTGCGGAACGAAGTCTGGCTGAGTATGACATGCCGGGCCGTATCGATTACGAAACGTGTTTCATCCGTCGTATCTTTCAAAGTCAGAATCAGCATCGAACGGCCTTCGCCGGCGGGTTCCACACGCGCCGTATAAGCAGAATACGTCTGCCAAAGCGAATTCACCGAAAAGTCTGAAAGTACGAGCGGCGGCGAGCGAAGTTCGACGGGCGCCGACGCGCGAGCTCTCCCGAGCAGGAATGCGAGCGACCAGACGCTCCGTTCCTTTGCATCGCAATAGTTGACAATCGATTGGTCTCTGGCATTCATCCCACGTGTCAACCATGCTGACGGTGAATACAGTGTGAGATCGGACGAGCGCCCCAGCGTTCGTTCCCATCGCGGATCGAATGAATCAATGTCTCGTCGCAACTCGATACCGCCATCCAGTCTGAGTAACGACTCGGTTCGGATCAGACTGTTGGCCAACTCAATCGCCGCTGGCGACCAGGACTCGGGATTTGGCGCGACCGAAGTCGATGTTGACGGACGTTGCCCGACAATCGGAAAGATCTGATTGATCCACGAGGTATAGTCAGGTTGTTGATAGCCGTATCCACCTGAATACCTTTGATCACTTATGTATCCAGTGTCAGACATCGGCGATCTCTTCCATTCCTTTGCACCAGCCAGGGGGAAAGGTGTTCCCACTGAAAGGGACTTCCTTTGTCGTGCCGGGCCGGATTGGAATTCGTCGACAGTTCCATCCGAAAATTCGACACTATCCCGGTCAAATGCAATTAGTGGTTTGTCTGGAAGTCCCTTCAGCTTCACATCGAATTCCCCGTCCTGAAACAATTCGAGTCCCCGTTGAAACAGTTGCTTCTTCAAGCCATCCTCTCCAATGCCATCAGAACTACCGTTGGCCGGAGCGTCGAATTCCGTTTTAAATTCACCGGACATCGGTCCACGTGCCGGCATCATTCCGTCGTCGCCCTTGAAGTCGCCCAGAGAATCTTTCAATCTGCCGTCACCTAAACCCGAATGAAACATTTCGGAAAGGTCACCGCCGAATGCACCGCCAACACCGCTACCGTTAACACGCGACATCCCTGACGTGCGTGACCCCGGTGATGACAAGAAATTGACCGCAGCCCCATCGCCGTGACGGCCGAAATACACAGTTCCAGCGGAACGTCTTTCGTAAAGGGTGGCTGGTTGCAGTGCCTGCGGGTTGCGTCCAAGATCGAAAAGACTCTGCAAGATTTTGCGACGCAGGCCGATTCGCCAGTCACCTGCGGTTTTCATCTGCTGTTGCAGCAGTTCAAAGCTCGAGTTGTCGCGGCCTGCCGCGAAAAATCGTTCTCCGTCGCGCATTTCGTACCGCCGCTGGACCCCGAATCGCTCACGGTCGGCATCGGTTTCGAGCACCAGCAACGACGTGAACGGTGTGATAATGTGAAATTCTTCTGACAGTCGAATGATCTCTTCATGAATAAAGCTGCTTTGCCCCGAGGCCAGCAACTGATCCAGGTGTGCTCGAGCCCACAGACGCGGGATGAACGAATTTCCGTTCTCGGCATCCTTCAGCGAGACATGCGCCGAGAACGTCACCTTTTCTGACCCTTTCATTCCCGTCACGATCACATCCCCTTCCTGATCGTTCTTGCCCCCGGCACCTGTTTCAGGGAGATACCGTCCAACGAGGATTTGTTGTGATCCTGCCGGAAGATTTGGCAATCGTCCTGGATAGACTGCCGCCACCTTCAATCCGCGAAATTCGACATTGATGTCTCGCAAACCAGGTTGAGCCACTTCGTTCAAAAGTTCGCGAGCAACAATCGGTGCGGTCTGCTCGCCGCCAATCGCACGCATCGAACCGCCGCCAATGTTGGCGATCCCTTTCAGAACGACCGATTCATAAGAATTGCCAACCGTTACGGCATGGAACGACAACGGCCTGTGACGCTCTTTGGGCTGACTGCTCTCGTCGCGTTGTATTCGGCCGGCATTTGCGACAATCTCGCCAAACCGCTTCACGAACGCTGCCGGGTCGGTGTCCCCGGACGTTACGATTCCGTCACCAATGTAAATGATCTGCGAACCCGGCGGCGATCGTCTCGCGGTGTCATCAAACGCCCGGTCGAGATTCGTCCAGCCCAGCGACATTCGCTCGTCCAGAAACTTCATTGATGCCGCGACGTTGTCCGCGGTCGGAGCCACCGGTTTGGGACTCGACCAGACCGTTCCGACATCACACGCCGCAATCTGAAAACGGTCCTCGGGCCCCAGAGAGGAAAGAAGTGTTGCGACAAACTCCGATTGCTGTTTCCGTTTATCCGAATCCATCGACGCCGACGTATCGCACAAGAGCACGATGTTCAAGGGAACTCCGTCCGGAATCAGCTCGTTCAATCGAGCACTACCTGCACCCGTGCCGGATCCTCCCCGATCAAAGGGGGGAGTCATCTGGACAAGAAAATAGCCATCGTCACCACGGCGATGCGGCACGATTGTGACATCGGATTGTTGTCCGTCAATTTCGCAAACGACTTCGAAATCACGAGTCGGTGTGTATTCCCGACCCGAGAATTCGACCTTGGCCGAATGGGCGGTTTTTTGCGTCCTGACGGCGTGCGTCGGACAGGTGATCGACTTGAGTGCCAGAGCGGAATTGACAGTCACCGATAGCGACAGTTCACGTAGCGGCTTTGTACGCAGCAACTCGCTTTTGAGCCCGTAACTGTAACGGTAACGATTGCCCCGCAATGGCAACACTTGTGTGTATACAATCTTGACCCGTTTCTCTGAATGCGGTTCGATCGGAAAGACACGAGCTTTGAAAATGTTGCCGCCCATCCATTCGAGCAATCCAGGGTCGCGACGTTCGCGCAGGATCGTCTCGTAAATCTCGCGAGCTCGCTGTTTCTCGACAACATCGGCTTCGACCAGATTGTTGCCGATCCACATACCGAATCCGCTGATCGATGCGTCTTGCGGCAGCGGAAAATGAAAAACGCCCTCCAGTCGCGAATCCGTGTGATTGACAAACGATTCTTCGATCGTCGTGCGTGCGATCTGATCGCGAATTTCGACTGAAACGATGTGGTACCCTACCGTCAAAGGTTCATTGCGACCGTCCGGTAGATTGACGATGAGTGATCCCAGTGACTCATTGTTCGATGTCCCTTCAAACCCGGCCAGCCAGACTGGAGCCTGCACCACGTCCAAAAGCGTTTCGTTCCGGTCGACACGAACCAGTTGTCTGGCACCCGACTTGATGATCCGGCGACCTTCGCGCGGCCCCAGCAACGTGAAATCACTGGCTGCGACTTGCGGTGACTGATTGCCGTCTGTTCGCGGCGTTTTTGGCTTGTCGCCATCCTTAGCTGTGGCGTCCGAAGGCAAGTTTGACGCAGGTCCGACCTGGACCTGAACAATCCCGTCGTGAATGCGAGCCATCGAAGGCGATAGACACTCGACCAGTGTTCCCGGTCCCAATGTCAGCGACACATCAGACGACAACGAAACCTTCACGGCGTTCGCCCCGCGATGTTCCGTTCGCAACCAGTCGCCCGGCTTAAGCAACGTATCACCACCGATTGGCGTCCACCGTTTTGCGAGCGTCGGTCGCAGGACGACAATCCCCTGGGCTTGAACCACTTTTCCGATCCGGTCATCCTCGGCCAACGATTTCCCGGTCGACATAAACCAGGCAGTTGCCACGACGACGGACATCGCCGCCGCGAACGCAGTGCGCATTGCGAGAATAAACATGGGCGTTTTCCTGTCTGAAGGAGCCGAATCAGATCGATTGGTCCTGATCGGGTGAATTGTGCAGTTTGTCGTAATCGTCGGTGTTTTTGTGGTCGCGGATGGGCCAACGGAGTCTGATACCAAAGACGATGCGAATGCCAGTTCGGAACGTTGTCGCAATTCGTCGAGCGCCGATTGATCGATTGCCGCCGCGTCGGTGTCAACCGAGCTCATTAACGCCTGCAATCGGCGTTCGTCGAGGTCATGGATGGGTTCGTTGGGATTCATACTTCTCAAATTCCATCGAGTGCAGGAATCGGATCGCGGGACATCTGCTCGAATTTCAATTTGAACTCGCGTCGAGCTCTGGCCAGCCTGGACTTGGTCGCGTCGACCGATCCCCCGCTCTGTCGGGAAATCTGTTCGAGGCTGAAATCGTCCAGATATTTGGCCGCCAGGATCGTTGCGTAGTCGCCAGAGAGTGACGCGAGCGTGGCGCGGACGAGGTCGGCCAATTCACGACGCTCCCAAATGTCGCTGTCGTCCCCGGATTCGTCGAGCAGTCGACGGAGTTCACCTGCCCCCTGTTCCGCAAGGGCTCGTAACCTTGATTTCTTGGCGCCCTGCCGCCAATAGAGTGACGTCTGATGGTGGGCAATTCCCGTCAGCCAGTTCCACAGTGTTCCGCGATCCGGATCGAACCGAACCGCAGATCGCGCAGCGGCAAGAAACGTTTCCTGAACGACATCCGCCACATCTGCCGATGACGCTCCGACAAGTCGAGCGACGTAGCGCCAGATGTCCGCGCTATATGCCTGATACAGCGTGGCCCAGGCGTCCCGTTGACCGTCGCGCAAACCGCGAATTACGGCCGTTTGGTCAGGCTCGTCAAGCAAGATACCGTCTCTGTAGAAATGACGAAGGTTCTGAAAAGAGTTGTCGCAGAGACGCTGTCAGGTGTCACGGAATTCCCGATTTTTTCAGAAAATCGGAAAAAGAATTCTGTGACTGCCGTGAACCTGATGAGAAGACAATCAGAAGAGTGGGCAATTTGAGTCTGCAGGGGACCATGGAAAATAGAACGTGAGCCGAATTCACAAACCGTATGTCAGTGCATACACTTCAGGTTTTGTTTCAAGCGATCAGTCTGCCAAAAAATGGCCGCTCTTCCCTCCTTTTTTTTCCAGCAGTCGGGCGGGACCGAGTGTCATAGTGCGGTCGACAGATTTGCACATGTCATAGATGGTCAAACCGGCGACGGTCACTGCCGTCAAAGCTTCCATTTCGACCCCCGTTCTCCCCTGAACCCGAACAATGGCTTCGATTCGTACGGTCGTTGCATCGACGGCCGCGATCGAGACGTCGACACCGTCAATTCCCAGTGGATGACAGAGTGGAATCAAGTCGGCCGTTCGTTTGGTGGCCATGATCCCGGCCAGGCGTGCCACCTCGAACACATCCCCTTTGGCCACCGTGCGATCAAGAATTCGCGACAGAGTTGCCGGTTGCATTCGAACGATGTTTTCTGCTCGAGCGAGCCGAAACGTGATTTCTTTCGCGCCGACATCGACCATCCGGCTGGCACCGCGTTCATCAAAATGAGACAGCTCGGGAATATCAGTCATAGCTCGTCCATCAAACTTTGCGAATGAAATTAGCTGCAAAACTGCGAACCTGTTGACCGTTCAGGACGTGAAACACACGCAGTTGCTGGATCGTTTCCTGACTGAATTTCGCGAGTGGCACATGGATCAGCTTTTTTCCAAATCGCTTCGCAAGTCGTCGCCATGCAGGACCAGGGGGACCGTGACTGAGTAACGCGACGTGCCGTTCTTTCGAGTGAAAGCAGGCCGCAGCGAGCAATCGTTCTTCCAGAGTATCAGTGAAATCGAATCGTGGATTCGACCAGATATCGGAAACGGGTCGTGGCGGAAACAGGAACATCGCACCGCCGTATGTCGCTTCGCCAATACCCGGCCCGACGAGGTTTTCAAGGTAATTCGTGGCGAAAAGAGCAAGCGTTGATTCATCGTGGTGTTCGGCATGCCATGTCACTCGCCACGGATAATCCCTTGGGTCCGCCGGGCT
>JANXOO010000971.1 GCA_025353525.1 Schlesneria sp.
AGGTCCATCACGGTGTCGGCTCCCCACCGCTCGGCCCACTTCAGCTTGTCGACTTCTTCGTCAGTGCTCGACGAAACGGGTGACGCGCCCATATTTGCGTTGATCTTCGTCTTCGATGCACGACCGATTGCCATCGGATCAAGTTGATATTTCAAGTGAACCTTGTTGGCAGGAATCACCATGCGTCCCGCAGCCACTTCGTCGCGAACCTGCAATGGCGACAGATGGGGTTCCCGTTCGGAAACTCGAGTCATCTGGGGTGTGACGATTCCCTGTCTGGCAAACTCCAGTTGCGTGACCGGCTGAAAGCCCGATGGAGCCTGCCATGCCGCCGCCTGTTCGTGGGATTCCTGACCCGGTTCCGTTCCGTAGCCCGGCCGAAGAGCCCAGCCAGAAGGCATGAAATCCCAGGCAGTCTTGTCCGAGGCAACGGGCATGCCAGGAGTATCTGGCGAAGCAAACGTCAGTGCCCCGGCGCGTCCTGGTAACAATTTTGGCTGCAGTGCAAAACTACCGGGTGTCGTCCCCTGAGCGGTCGACGAAGGATTCAGGCCGAGGGGCGGCAATTGGTACGACCTGTCGGTGACAGCATTTGACATGAGCATCTCTCTTGAATTGCGACGTTGATCGCAACAGGACTATGTTCGCAACGGGACAATGCCCGCCACCAGGCATAGTAGTCCATTGGCGCGAACTTTACAAAACGGGAACAATTCGGGGCACATCGGATTGCAGATATCCGTGCGGCAACCCGGCAACGGACGCATCACGACACGACCACCCGTGATATGATCGATTGAGGGCGGCGAAATCCGTTCGGGACGAGAATTACCCTCAATCCCGAACGTACAAAACTGTCGACGACGGTTACTTCTTCACTTTCGGCATCGGCAGGATAATCAACGCGTTTTCCGCGAGTGTCACTTCGCCGGGATTGTCATTGATCCGGTATTGGACCTTCAATACTTTCGCAGTCGAAGGTGCGGGGTCGCCACCGAACGATTCGTTATAATTGGCGGATGCCAACGCGATCAAAGGCGTATCGGTCGCGTGTTTTTGCAGAATCTCTGTCACATCCTTTTGATTGGCTCCGGCACCATATTCGGCTTTGATGATTTCCAGTTTTACTTTATTCAAATCGATGCTCGTCAACATTTCCGCTACTTCGGGAGACGCGCTGCCAATCTTTTGAGCGATTACGAGCGCGGCAGTAGCCGCGTCTTCCTTCAGGTCCGGGTCCTGATAAGCCTTGATCGCCATTTTCATCGTTTCGAGATGAGGGAAACGTTTGAGAACTTCAACGACAAGCTTTCTTTCTTCGGTGCGATGACAAGCGTCCATCGCCTGCTTGCACATCACGATTCGATCCGCTTCCGGCATGATGAACTGGCGAGCGACCTTGATGTAGCCGCGCATCGCGCGAATCTGGAATTTCTCGGCCGGGGACGTCTTCGCCAGATCCAGAAGCACCGGAGCCGCGTCGATCGTCATCCAGTCACCGAGCAACTGACTTCCCACATCCTGCAACTGAGGATCGCTGTTCCTGCACGCTTCCCCCACTGTACTGAGTGCTTTTGTGCCAGCGACAGCACCAAGGATTTTCAGAAGAACGATCTTCGTTGGCACTGGGGCTCGATCCATTGCGGCAGCAAGTTCAGTCGCGCACACATCACGATCGGGCATGCGGACGCAGGCCGTCTTTAACGCCGACTGAGCCAACGCGGCATCGTCCGCATTTTTAGGACTGACAACCTGCTTGATCAGCAGCGACAGCTTATCAGGAGGGACGGTGGCTCCCAGTGATGTCAGGGCAGCACTGCGTACGGCTTTGTCAGAAGAATCGACCGCTTTCAACAGTGCTGGCAGAGCATCGATTCGTCGCTCGCCGACCAGTTCGATCAATAGTGCGTAGACTTTGGCATCGGGCCTGGCGAGTCGGGCAATGATGTCTTTATCGATGCTGTCACCCGGAATGTTGGCCAATGCATCCCTAGCGGCTTTGACGACTTCGACATCTGCTTCCGTTGCACAGTCAAGCAGCGACGATACGCAGGTGGTATTTCCAACCCGACTGATCGCCCCGATGGCCGCGATCCGAACCGGCTTTTGACCGCTCTTCGCCGCTTTCAGAATGGCAGGCAAAACAACCGTTTGCGGACGATCAGCCATAGCGACGACAATCAGTGCTGCACGTTCAGGTTTCGCTTCGCTCAATTCTTTGGCGAGTGTCTCGTCGACTTCGCGTCCGGGAAATTCTCGGGCGGTGCCCAGTGCAAGCTGAAACATGGTCCGTTCGGACGACCGCAATTGTTCGACAAGTAATGGAATCCCCTTTTGTTTGCGGGCAAGAATTGCACCGCGGGTCGCTTCGAGAATCCGCTGTTGCGGGACATCTGCCTTGCGGACGGTGTCATACAATGCGACCGAATCTGCTTCGAGTCCTTCCAGATAGAATCGCTCGGCACACAGCACGCAACCTTCTGCCACTGCAGAACGGGTCTTGCCCGATGTCGAAGCCAGCGCGCCTTGCAATGATTTGGCCGCAGCACTGCTTCCGATTCTCCCCAATGCGACTGCAGCGGCCGATGCAACTTCGGCGTCAGCATCTTTCAGCCGTGCGGTCAGGACATCGACGGCACTGGTGTCACGACGAACTCCGATCGAGTTGATCGTTCCGATCAACAGAAGGCCTTCGAGCGATTCTGACCCCTTTCGCAGTGCCTCGTCCGCTTCCGAACCGGGAATCGCTTCGAGCGCGATTCGGGTCCAGGACGATAACTCTTCGTTCGGCAACAGCTTCGCCAGCTCCGGAACAGCCTTTCCCGACCCGTAGATCGCAAGGTTTTTGCAAGCGATCGCTTTGTCGGCAGCAGGCCCTTCTGACTGCAGGATCGCAATCAGTTCGGCCTCTTTTTCGGGCGATGCCGCTGGCCCTTCCGCGTTGGCGAAATGGGCGGTTGCAACGATCGCTGCAGCGGCAAGAATGACGGAACGAGTGAATCGCCGTGAAGTTAACATGGTGCCAGTCCTGGGGAGATTAATTCGGTAGATTGCACAACGTCGCTTACAGTCGCCATGGTTCTCGCAGGGCTTCTGATCGCAGTCGATTGGCTTGCTCGTCGTTGAGGAATTCGTTCGTCTTCGGGTCGAGTTTTACCTGGCGACCCAGGTGGAGCGCGATATTCGCCGCATGGCAGGCGATGTGTGCGTTACACGCCGCTTCGGCATTCCCCTTGGGCTGACTGCGCGTCTTCACGCAGTCGAGGAAGTCGCGAACATGGAACGTTGCAGGATACTCGGCGATTTCCGCGACTGTTCGACCGGCGAGTAATGTGGGCGAACTGAGAACCATCTTGCCGCTGTCACCGGTTTCAACCCAACCCGTCTCGCCTTCAAACCGGACCGGGCATGAACCGAGTGGAATCCAGCCTTTTTCACGAAAGACAAGTTCGACGCCGTCGACATAGCGAGCCACCAGTTCCGGAGCACCATGTTCGCCGATCTTTGGCGGATCGTATTCGACCGGGGCAGGGACATCGTTGACCGCCCATTGGCACAGATCGACGCAGTGAGATCCCCATTCAAGCACACCGCCGCCGACCAAACCGCCTCCCTTTTCAAAGTTGAAGCCGTCCAGTTGTTTGGCGTTAAATGGTCGCCAGGCAGCAGGTCCGAGATACATATTCCAGTCGACGATTTCCACGTCGGGTGCCGGTTCTGGAGGCAGCCAGCCACTCATCATCGCCTGCATACCCATCGGGTGCGCGTAGACTCGCTTCATTTTGCCAAGCTTTCCCGTTCGAGCCAATTCGCAGGCGAACGCAAAGTGTGGCAGGTTGCGTCGCTGGGTTCCCGCCTGGAAAACTCGACCCGTACGGCGAATCGTGTCTTTCAGAATCAGGCTTTGAGCGATGTTTTTGGTACACGGCTTTTCGCAATACATGTCCTTGCCGGCTTTCGCTGCAGCCATCGCTGCGGTGCAATGCCAGTTGGGGCCAGTCGCAATCAGAACCGCGTCGATATCCTTGCGATCAAGCAACTCGCGAAAATCGCGGTACATTTCGCAGTTTGAATTTCCGTACTTTTCGTCGGCCAGCTTTTTGACCGATTTGCGACGGCCTTCCTTGATATCGCAAACGGCGGCGAACTGAACGTCTTTCTGTTCCAGGAAACATCCCAGGTCGTACGTCCCGCGGTTTCCGATGCCGATGCCACC
>JANXOO010001041.1 GCA_025353525.1 Schlesneria sp.
CGGTTGGCAGATCCTTCTGTTCGTTCTTATCGCTCGCAGAATCCTTTTTCGCGGCATCGGAATCGTTCGCTCGAGACTTTTCAGTTCCGGTCTTGTCAGGAACAGGCGATTGTTTACCGTCATCACCGGTCGTCGGTTTCTTTTCGTCGTCGGTCTTCCCGGTTTTTTGTTCTTCCTTCGATGTCACTTTTTTATTGACGTCGCCTTTAGCGTCCTCGTTGGAATGCGGCTGTACGCCCGTATCTTTTTCGCGTTCGTTGGCAGTTTGATCCCCCGGCATCTCTGAATCTGACTTTTCACTTCCTTCATCGGTTTTCGGTTTATCTGACTTCGCAGTCGGGTCAGGTGTTTTATCAGTACGTGCCTGATCCCCCGGCTTCCTGGATGGCGACTCGTCCGGCTTTGATGCCTCGTTCTGATCGGCATCCGGCGTTTTTTCAGAATCGGATTTTACGGAATCGGGCATGGAGGAATCAGGCTTCTTGCTGTCCTCGTCAGGCTTTCTGACTTTGGCATCTTTCGAACGGGATTTTCGATCGGGATCGCTTTTGTCGGAAGGTTTTTCCGGACGCTGGTCTTTATTCGAGACGTCTTCTTTCATTGCCGGATCGTCCGATGGAGAATCACCTTCGGACGGATTCTCGTTTCGATCCTTCTCTGGCTTCCTGCCAGAATCGGACTTCTCGTTCTTCCTGGTCGTTCGATCTGATGCGGACGGGGAAGTATTCTGTTCCTCGGTCGCTAACGTTTCGGGCGGTTTTGATCTCGATTCGTTATCGTCTGGCGACGGACCGGCTTCGTCCTGATTTTGTGGCATGTCTTGCTGCCGTTGTCCCGCCTCATTCCGCTTGATCGCTTCGTTCAATCGGCGAATCGCTTCGTCGTCCTGCGAGCCATCACTGTTTAGCGGCTTGCCCGGTTTCTGTTCGCCGACTCCATTATCATTTTGCGTTGTCGCATCAGAGCTGTTTTTGTCATCTTTCTGTCTGGTTTGATCGGGTTTGCCGTTATCTTTTTTAGTGCGATCAGAGGTTTGGTCGCTGTTTTTTCTGCTCGATTGCTGATTCTGATTTGGTTTTGTCCCTTCGTTGTCCTGAGGTTGCCCGTCTTTCGGATTGTCTGTTGCTTTCGGATCATTGTCGTCAGGTCGAGTGTCGTTCGCCCGTTGTCGGTCAGCGTCGGAATTATCCTGCGGTTGTCCAGAATCAAGACGATCAGGATTCGTCTCTTGATTGGCATCTGCCAACTTCTGATCGCGTTGGTCACGCTGTTCAGCGAGTTGCCGTTCCGCGTCTTTCATCGAGACGGGGCCCGTCACTCGAATTTTGATTTTCGGAGCGTTTTTGGAATTTGGTCGAGGCTGCTTATTGTCGTAGGCTTCGGCCCAAATCTCGATCACGTCGCCTGCAGCGGCATTCAGTTTTGACAGGTGAAGTTCGTGTTTGAGAATCAGTTTCGGTTGACGCCCCTCTGAAAGTTGGTCTCGCAGTATTTTTTGCCCGGATTTTTCTGCGTTGAGATAGATGTATCCCAGTTCAAAATCGGGGTCACTGGCCTGGATCAAAAGAGGAATCGTGGCGTTAGCGGGGGCTTCGATATCGCGATCGGGTTGTAGCAGCACAATCTCTGGCGGAAGATCGGGGCGAATCGTCAGCCCGTGGTTCGTCGGCGCCGTGTCCCGGCGCCCGTCTTCGGTTCGGCAATCGATACGGTAGTACTTTGGAAATGACCCGTCAGCACGCAAGGCCAGCGTCCATTGGCCTTGCAGGATTCGTCCGTCTGATGTCACGGACATGCTGATTTCTTCGCCAGTCGGTTGCAACTGAGGATCATCCAGAAACTGGATCATTGCCGACCGAACGGGCATATTCGTCCTGGCACTGACGACAACGTTCGCACCTTCCCAGGCATCGATCTGACCGTTGTTGGCCTGCGCGACCGACTGCAATTTCATATAGGCGGGAAAATCGATTTTGACGGTTTCGATTTCGGCGGACGGAGGTTGCTCGACCGTGAGTTTGTACTGCGATGATTCGGCATCGCCTGCGCGGATGAACCATGTCAGATCCTGCATCAGTCCCGCCGCATTTTCACCGATTAACTGACCTTTGAAACGCGTCTGGCCTTCGGCTTCGATTCGCAATTCAACCGGCTGGCGATTAAATCTGCCGTCGGCAGACGAATACAGTAGCCAGACCTGTGGCGGAATCTCGCCACCCAGATCGACTTGAACTTCGACCGATTGCGTGTGAGCCGGAACGGTGACATTGCCAGGTTTGACCGACAGAATTTCTGTACGAGTCGCGATCGAAACGTCTGCGGCAGGGAGCAAACCGCGCCATATCGAATTGGAGATCTTTTTCGGAGAAAGCAGCGCATAGATGCAGAACAATACGATGACGGTCAGCAACACGTAAGCCGTTCTGACGAGCGGCCTGTGATCGATCGCCTGCGTCACGTCGACTTGCTGTAACCGGACTGCCGCCAGACGTTCGATCGCTTTGAGGATCGCAGGATTGACGTGGCGCCCGGCCTGTTTCAGATCAATCAGGTTCAGCAGATTGCTTTTCAGAGTCGGATCGTTTTTTTCGATTTCCTGCGCGGCGAACAAACCGTTGACCGTTCTGAATGACGGGATGCCGACTTTCCAGACAAGCCATGCGATGGTGCAAATCACCAGCGTCGAAAGCAAAATCCATCGCCATGCGACGCCAAATCCGTCGCGAACGATCCATTGATCGAACACGATAAAGATCAGCAGATAGCCGAGGAACATGGCGGCAACACCGGCGACTGCCGTCAGCAAATCGGTCGTCCGGATCGATTCTCGCGTTTTATCGATTTTCAGCCCGACGTATTCGTCAAAATCGACAAAGTTTCCCGGATTGGTCGTGGTCGTCACAATCGAACTCCCCGCTTGCTGAATCTGATCGTCAGAATCCGATTCTTCTGGCGAAATGTACTGTAATTGCCAGTCGTTTCTTCGAACCGCCGTAAATTTTACGATATTGTCTTGAGCAATGCACGTTCCTTATCATAATTCGACGCTTTAACAGCCCGAAGAGTTGCCGAAATCGTTTCAAATTCCGTTCAGAATTTAAAGTAGCAAATCCTGACATTGCTTTCCTGGTTTTCTATACGACTCGGGCCTTCTATAATACGGCACCATGTTCAAACGAGCCCACTCGATACTGATCGTCGAAGACGAAGACATCATCCGCACGTCGTTGCGAGAATTTCTGGCTGAGGACGGTTACGAAGTCGCCGTCGCAGCGACGGTGGCAGCCGCCTTGCATCAGGCGAAACTGAGGGATTTCGATGTCGCCATCTGCGATGTCCAGCTCCCCGACGGCGATGGACTGGTGCTGCTCCGTCGCCTGCAACAGATGAACCCGAATGTTTCCGGGCTCATCATCACCGCTTATGCCACAGTCGACAACGCCATCGAAGCATTCAAGTCAGGTGCGTTTGACTACCTGGTCAAACCTGTGATTTTCGACGATCTTGCCAACAAATTGAAACGACTGTTCGAGTACCGGCAGCTGTATCTCGAAAACCAGGCGTTGCGTCGTGAACTGTCGCGGCGCGATGACAGCGATGAAATTGTCGGGACAAGCAAATCGATCAAACAGGTCCGGGATGCCATTCGCAAAGTGGCTGTCACCAATGCAAACGCGCTGCTCGTCGGCGAATCAGGAACAGGCAAGGAATTGTTCGCTCGCACGATTCACAAACTGGGGCCGAAGCAAAACGAGCGATTTATGGTCGCGAGCTGTTCCACTCGACCCGACAGCGAACTCGAAGCGATGCTGTTCGGGACGACCGGAACAATGGGCCAACAGGCAGGATTGTTTCGACACGTCGGATCGGGAACGTTGTTTCTGGACGAGATCACTCAATTGCCTATGGCGACGCAGGCAAAACTGCTGCGCGCCATTGAAAAACAGGAAGTCACGCCTGTCGGTGGGACCGAACCGTACGCTGCGACGGCTCGTGTGATCGCAGCGACGACAAAGGAACTGGCGACTGAAATCGCGGCCGGCCGGTTTCAGGAGGATCTGTTCTACCGATTGGACGGAGTCAAAATTCCGATT
>JANXOO010001014.1 GCA_025353525.1 Schlesneria sp.
TATTCGTAACCAAAACCAGGTATGGCGCAGGTTCTGAGGTCTCGTCGCAAATCGTGAAAAACTCTGGCGAGATGAAAGACATGTTGCGAGGGAAAATCCTCAACATTCCTCTGCCCGACTATACGGAATCACGGAGATTCCTCGAAAGCATGATTGCCAGTGCTCGGTAGGTGTTTGACTCAAAACGACGCGTTAATCTGCGTGCGAACTAATAGTCCGGTCTGACCGGCCACGAACCCGGTGCGATTCTGGTCGGCCGGTGAATGCTCCATCCACGCTGTGTCGAACGTGAACCGCAGATTGCTTTTCCCGATGAGAGGAAACCAGTTGAAGCCACCGGCGAGCTCTGTTCCCGTTCCATATCCGCCAGTTACGAATGACGTGCGGGAGTAGAGCTCAAACTTCTGGGGGATGACGAAGTAGCCTCCTTGCAAGAATCCGCCATTGGCCTGAGTGGAAGTGAGTGGAAGTGGGCCGTCTCCCTTCAACGCTAATAACTGCTGAGCGTACAGCTCAGTCGACAGGCTGAACCCGCGATATTTGAACGCCAGGTCGACCGCTGCCAGCGAGACATCATAGCTCTGTAGCGTCACACCCGGTGCAAATGCTCCCGATTGAGTGATTACTGTGCCATCCGAAAGTCGCAACGTGGAGCTCTCGGTAGCATTACTGTCCGTCTGGTTTCCCTTCCCAACGGCGAAGGTGTAACTTGTTCCAACGCGCAAAGCTGGCTGCTGGTGCGCCTCAATATCGGCGTAGCCAGGACCAAAATCACCCCATGGCTCCCACCAAACTGACTCCGAAAAGCACAGACGTTGATTGAACTGGTTTGGCGTCCGATTGAGTGTATTGAACCCATTCGACAGCATCGCATGGTAGAACAATCCGACAATTGGTTCGCCATTCAACCAGATTCCCTGGCTGAGACCGGGACGGAAAAAAGTAGTCGACATTGAGCGATCAGGCCCTTCCTGAGCGACCCATGAACTCACCAGCCATTCGCGCGATCCAGGAACTTTGTTCTGACCAACGGACACTTCCAGTCCGCGACTGAACTGGTAACTTAACGCAAAAGCGCGGAGACCGATCGGATTACTGGAGGTTGTGTTGTAGTCGATGTTCAACAAGTAAGAGATCTCGGGCAAAAGTGCCTTTCCCGAGAAAATTATTCGACCACGAGGAATCAAGAAGTTGCTACTGTTGTCATTTGGATTGACGTTTCCGGCACTGTCAGTCCAGAAAGACTCGCCGCTCGCAAATCCGCTATACCGAAATGTGCTTTGACTGTTGACTTTCAGAGAGAATGGCGATTCGTCAAGGTTTTCCGGATAGATCACGAAACCGTTGTCATAACCGACTGAGTACCGGGGGCGAAACAGTTTTTGTGTGCCAGACTTTAAGTCTGAGGCGGAACAGCTTGCTGACTCCTGGTGCTCCAGCGGACGGAATATCGACCGTTCCTTCAGTTCATAAACCTGCTCTGACAACCAACGATTCTGTTCCACAACTGACTGCAGTGTCTGCTCCAACTGCTCGACCCGCGATGTTTCAACAAATGGGTCTACCGTTGAGAGAGTCAATTCATCAGCGCGCGCGACACCGATCAGCACCGGCAGTATCAGCGCTAGCCAGACACACAGTTCCGGGGAAACCGGGTTGTGGCGCTCTGGCCGTTCCATGTCGCGAGTCTCCCTGCACAACGACTCAATGGCTGCGTCACTCTCCGCAACGGGCATGCGAGTAAGTCATTACGATTTAAGGCCATAATGCAAAACGGGACACGCGCATGAGTCTGGTCGAACAGATGGCGATGTCAATCATAAAATGCCAAAGCGCCCTTGAATTTGACGAAGACGGAGCTGGAATCTATCGCCGAAAAAGTACTGTGCACGGACTCACTTCATTTTATCGGCAGAATTTGTCGACCGAATGAGTTGAAGTGAATAGCTCGTTTTCAACAGCTTGCCAATTTTTTCTCAAGAATATGCAGTTTCATCTCAATTCGCTCCATAAGCCAAAACGCATGTTCGGAGTCGGTGGCAAAAACTTTCGGCAGTCAAGCACATGCCTCTCATCCACGAATCGAACGCTGATCAATTGAGATTGGTGCTTCAACGACCGATCTTCTCACGGGTTTGTCAGAAAGAATATTCGCTAACGACTGTTGCATTGATTAGAATGGGATGGCTCCGGACGGTGCTGATATCGGAGAGTGGCACGCGAAAGCTTTCTTGCCCGTGTTTGTTGGCGATGGAGAAAATCATGACGCGACACACGAATCGAACGTTTGGTGTTTTAGTAGTTGTGTGCACATTGTGGCTCGGACCGGTCAGCGTGTTCGGTGGAGTTCGCGGTTATGGGGCCGCGATGGCTCAGGCTCGCAAGAATTATCAGGCTCAAATGAAGCTACAGGCGGCAGAACAGAAGGCGATTGATGAGGCCGATCGAAAAGCGGCCGAAGCGCAGGCGGCTGAGGATAAACGCAAATTTCAAATGCAAGTCAAAGCGGCGCAACTGCGACGGGAACGTGAAGCTGCGAAACGTGAGGTTTCTATTGCGAAACGAAAAGCGGAAAATGCATCAGGGAAGTCGACAAATGAAACGAAGGGCGGGGCTGTGCCGAAAGCGGGTACTGGTGGGTCTTGATGCGTTGGCGGAACGCATTTGCGATGGCGATGATGGGCTGGCGCTTGAATCGAAGCGAAGGCAGGCTAAAGCCTGAACTCCAACCAGGACGCCTGTGATTTGACTGCCGGCGTACTGATGCGGCTTTTGGACGAGTATTGAAACTTATGAAATTGTCGATCGTCGTTCCGGTCTTTAATGAGGTCGATAGTCTCGCGGAACTGCACGCTCAGATTGGTCGCGTTGCTACCGAATTTTCGCTTGATCTCGAAGTCATTTTTGTTGATGACGGTTCGCGCGACGGATCGTGGAAAGAAATCAGTCGACTTGCGTCGAAAGATTTTCGCGTTCGCGGACTGCGGTTTCGACGCAATTTTGGCAAGGCTGCGGCCCTCACCGCCGGGATCGCTGATGCACGCGGTGAACTGATCTGCATGATCGACGCCGATTTGCAAGATGATCCGGCGGAAATCCCCCGTTTCATCGAAAAGCTGAACGCAGGATCGGATGTTGTTAACGGGTGGAAAAAGCGTCGCCTCGATCCCTGGCACAAGGTCTATCCGAGTAAGGTTTTCAACTGGCTGATTGCAAAACTGACCGGACTCAAGCTGCATGATCACAATTGTGGAATGAAACTGTTCAAGGCCGAGGTTGGACGCGAGATCCGGATTTATGGCGAATTGCACCGGTTTATCCCGGTACTTGCCAACGCCCGTGGATTTCGCGTGACGGAAATCGGTATTAACCATCGAGCCCGTATCCACGGCAATTCCAAATACGGATTCCGGCGATTTCTGAGAGGCTTTCTCGACCTGATGACGGTCACGTTTCTTACCGGCTACGGACAGCGGCCCCAACATATGCTTGGAGCCGTGGGACTCGTCGGATTCGGATTGGGAATGGCAGGGCTCGCCTATCTCGCGTTGGCCTGGGTCACGATGAACATCATTCCCATTTGGAAATCCGAGCCGATTGGTCACCGCCCGCTACTCGCGTATTCCGTCGCCCTGACGCTGCTCGGGGCTCAAGCGATTTCACTGGGGCTATTGGCCGAGTTGATCGTTCACTACACCAGCCGCAATTCTGACAGCTTTAGCGTTTGTGAAGAAGTTGGCAAAACCTCGGAAAAAAATGGCAGCCTGCCCGAAGCGGCCGTCAGCGCGACGGACGAAACCGGATTTCACTCTCACGACGGATGACGCCGGACACAGGTTCTCTTCGTCGTCCGAAATGAGCTCGACTGGACCGCGATACCGTTGTTATTTGCCTCCCGGCAAGGCGATGCTGTGAAGCATTTTTAGATTGGAAATCAAAGCATAACGAGAACCCTGGCGAGCCGTGCGGCGTA
>JANXOO010001080.1 GCA_025353525.1 Schlesneria sp.
CATCAAAGTCCTCGGCCTTCAACGCCACAGGCCAATCGATCCGTCCCGTGGCAGTGTCCAATTGTTGACTTGAGAGCGGCAGCGGTCGATGAGCAGCCGCAAATTCTTGTTGTCGTTCGCGTGATGCGCGAGCGGCATCACGATCCTTTGCCACTTGTTCTTTGAATTCCCGCTTTCGATACTGGCGTTCCTGGAAGATCTTGTTCTGATTGTCGATGTACTGACTTCGCGCGACTTCGTAATCAATTGCGGCTTTCGCAGTAAGTTGATTATACTCCCCCGCCGAACGAACGAGGTTACCCATCCCGGTGGCGTTCGCTCCGCCCGGTGTTTGCGCTCCGCCGAAAACGCCGTAGCCACCGTATGCTGCCCCTGTTGCATAGCCGACTTGAGACCGTGGCGTCGTATACCACTGCCCATAGGCGGGCATCGAAGATGAAAGTCCCAAGGCTACGGCGAGGACGAATAGTCCACTGGCGGGTTGTTTGTTCATTTCGAATCCCCTTCGTTACATGACATATATTGCACTGTGCCGACCGAATTCCTGGGCGCACTGCCTCGGTTTCTCTCCAATACCCATCATACTCGAATCGAATCAAAAATGGAGCCATCCTTATCGAAGTTTTGCCGACACGAACGGATTTCAGGAAAAATTTGCTGACTCTCTACCGACGCTGGGGCGATGGAGAGCAAAACAGTCCCGGTAATGCGTTCATTTCAGAAGTTTTGAAAAAAGGTTAGACTCACTTCGGGATTTTTTAACGAGATCCCGGTGAATGAACGGACCGAGCGTCTTGCTCACCTCCGTATCGTTCGCTTTCGTGTCGCGAACACTCCACCATCGAGAGATATCAGAAATGCGAACTGCGAGACTGCTGACGACCGTCGTAATGTGCCTGGCTGCATCGAATCTCGTTGCCGAGGACAAGGAGGTTGTGGAATTGATCGGTCAGCTTGACAAGGGCAGCCTCGTCGAAAAGACCAAAGCCGCCAGGTTACTGGGGGAGATCGGCCCCGGTGCCGCAGCAGCCATCCCTGCATTGTTGAAGTCGCTGGAGGTCGATAATCAAGGACTGCGTTACGAAGTTGTGGTGAGTTTGGGCCAGATCAATTCTGATCCGGATCGAGTTGTACCGGCCTTGAATTCGTTGTTGTCCGACCCACTTCCGCATTTACGGCAAAGCGTGATCGATTCGCTAAGGCGCTTTCACGCCGACGCCAAGTCATCGTTGTCGCAATTGAAACAACTCCTCAATGACAAAGAGCCAATGATTGCCGTGAGCGCTGCTCGGGCCATTTCAGAAATCCAGGTCGGAGACCTGGCTGCAATTCAACCTGCCATTCCAGTACTCATCGCTGGCTTGAAGAATGAACGTTACGACGTATCCTCTGAAGCGATTCAGGGATTGGCGCTCATTGGAGCTCCCGTTGTTTCTGCAATCGAAGAATTGCTCGATGAGGCAAACCCTGTTGCGCGTTTAAACGCTTGCGACACCTTAGCCGCGATCGGTCCCGGAGCTGCCAGGGCGGTCGATCGATTGGCTAAGGCTGCAATAGCCTCCGACGCAAAATTGCGATGGCACGCGATCATCGCGTTGGGCGAGATCGGACCTGCCGAAAAAACAACGATACCGACGTTGATTGCGGCTCTCGCCGACCCGGATCTGCAAGTAAAGATCAGCGCCGAACAGTCACTGCAGAAGATTGGAAAAGTGGTGGTTCCCGCACTGATTGACGGTTTGAAGTCGGACAAACATCAACGCCATATTCTTACTGTGATCAGCGAGCTCGGTCCCGACGCCGCCCAGTCGGTTCCTGCGCTGGCAAGTATGCTGAGTTCGAAAGATGCCGAGTTGCAGCGCGAGGTAATTCTCGCCCTGGCCGCAATCGGCCCAGACGCAAAATCAACGACCGTTCAATTGATCAAAATGCTCGATGACCAGCAATTGTCGTTTCGGCCTGCAGTGGCGTATGCTTTGGGGCGAATCGGTGCAAAAGAAGCGGTTTCGTCGTTAAAAAAGACGTTGGAATCGCCCGACAATCAAACTCTGCGGATCGCAAGTGTCTGGGCGTTGCTGCAGATCGACCCGACCAACGATAAATATGTCACGACCGCAATCCCGCTGTTAACGAAGGCCATGGAGAGTGAAAAACCGGAAGTCCGTCGTGAAGCCGCGCGGGCGTTGGGGCGAATCGGTGCACGAGCAAAGCACGCAATAACGGCATTGCAGATCGCACTGAGCGACAAGAGTCCCCTGGTCCGGCGCGAAGCATTGATTGCATTAGCCGAAATCGGTCCGGACAGTTCCGTGGCGATCGCCGATATCATCAGGATTTTGACTGAAGGTGATACAGAGTTTCGTCCGATCGCTTGCTACGCGTTGGGAAAAATCGGCACGGCGTCAAAGCCCGCGATACCGCAATTACATCGCATATTGAACGGACGCGATCCTCACGAAAGAACCGTGGCCGCTTGGGCGCTGGTTCAAATCGCGCCCGATCGAGAAACGATTGAAACTGCAATTCCGCTACTCTGTACCGCCCTGAATTTTTCCGAGAACCCACGAATTCGTCTCGAATCGGCGATTGCCTTAGGGAAAATTGGTTCCGGTTCAAACGAAGCGAAACAGTCCCTTCAGTCAGCACTCAAAGATTCCGATGAATCAGTGCGAAAGTCGGCCGAAGCAGCCATTGCTCAGTTGAAGTGATCATCGGGATTTTGGCAACTTTGAGTTCGAAGTGGCGCAGCGGTTATGTGAAAGGTGCCGTGTCACCGTTGTCCAGCATTTAATGCGAGTCAATTGAAAGACGCGTTGAGGTTGTTTTAACGGTTTGGGCCGAATTTGTTGGCATGCAACAGCTTTCGAAATCGCCTGCTTTCAGAATCTGACTCCCAGCCCGACGTTGTTAAAAAAGTTTGCGGCATCGTGGTTAAGACCCCAGCCCTGTCGGACTCCAAATTCGCAGTTCGGTGTGAGCAAGTAGCTGACACCCGAGCTGAAATACTGGGCATTTGTGTTGATCGCTTTTCCATCGGTAAAGATTCCAAAATACTCGCCATGAACATGCCAACGTTTGACGATGGGAACCTTCAGAACAAGGGAGGGTGCCCATTCATTGAAGTGGTCACCCTCCTGTACTTCAGTTCCGTAACGAATTGACGAATCGAGTTTCCAGTCGTTCGGCAGTTTCCAGCCAAACGCATAACCGGCGAGCACATGCGAGGCATTTTCCGGTCCGGATGTCGGTGTGAAACCCTGGAAGATAAAGGCACTCTCGGGGACCCACGTGTTCTGTTTCGTCAATGCGAGTTTGAATCCGTACGAAACCTGTGATTCATACTTTTTCCTCGGAGCTTCTTCGTCGCCGCCAGCATCGGCGTTAGATACCGATCCGCCACCGCCTGCTTCGTAGTTCCATCCGAGACGAAGTTCGAATCGGTCAGTGATGCCGATGCGTGTGATGGATTCGGGATAACTGTTTGTGTTCGGGACGTTTCGGTTCTCGATGAACGTATACGCCGTTTCGACCATCGCACGGCCCCTCCCGACAGTGCTCGTCGCAAAGGTGAACGAGTCTCGATCGGTTTCTATTGGCTCCTCTGCGATAGAATGTTCCGTCCGAATCCAGTTATCACTTGTTTCGGATTTGGTAAATGGGGCAACGTTTGTTGATTCCGACGAGTTTACGAGATTTTCCGATTCGGAATCGATTCGAAATATTTCCGCCGTATCTCCCGTTTGGGCGGAGACAAGAATCAACAGTCCCAGTATGGAAACCATCAGTGGGACGATCGTAATTTTCCCGGGCGCCATCTCAATCGATCCTCGCGTGTCCTTGCGTGGTTGTGAATCCGTTTGTGTCTTTTGATTTCGACGCGAGCAACTGAAGTCCAACCCTTGTTTCGTGGGAGATGGCTTCAAATCTGCGAATGTCCTGCGAATCTGACAATCGCGCCAACTTTTTCGGAACGCACTGCACTGAGATACGTTCTGCGGCAGGTTGCAATCGGCAAAAGCCGCTGATTGATTTTACGTTCCCCAATCCCTTGCCCATGATTCGCACTCGGACTGAGATGTGGTGAATATTCAGAGAATTTCCGACGGTTGAATGGCGGCACAGTTTCAGAATAGCCATGATATGCAAAGAGAGAAGACTCTCTGCGTAAATCGCAATTGTCGCGAATCACGATTTCGAAATTTTTGATACGGCAGTTGTTTGTTTCACGCCGTAATCGCCACAGGTTAAGTCTATGAACACCCCCGCGAAAAGCTCTTGGCGGTTAGTCCCGCAAATCGGCTTATTGCTTGGGCTGGGACTCGGAGCCTTCAGCTTTTCTTATGTGATGACACGTGATTCGATTCGGCGTGGAGTCGAGTCGACGAGCCCTGAGGCACCGGCAGTTGCGCCAACCGCAATGCCCACAGAATCAACGGAAACACAGGTTCCGCCAGTGGGAATGGTCTGGATATCTGGCGGTGAATTCTGGATGGGAACCGATGCCAAAGAGGCTTGGCCCGATGAAAAGCCCATCACTCGCGTTCGTATGGACGGCTTTTGGGTCGACCCGACCGAAGTGACGAATGCTCAATTTCGCGAGTTTACGAACGCGACCGGGTTTAAGACGACAGCCGAACGAGCTCCAACTTTGGAAGAGATCATGGGCCAGTCGCCACCAGGGACGCCTCCGCCTCCGCCGGAAGTGCTCGTCCCAGGATCGCTGGTGTTTACGCCGACCGATCGCGCCGTTCCCCTGGACGATTTTTCACAATGGTGGACCTGGACGCCCGGTGCGAACTGGCTTCATCCGGAAGGCCCGGCGAGCGACCTTACCGACCGCGACGAACATCCGGTCGTTCATGTCTCATGGGATGATGCGGTGGCTTACGCAAAGTGGGCAGGGAAGCGACTTCCCACCGAAGCGGAATGGGAATTTGCTGCTCGCGGAGGACTTGATCGAGAGCCATATACATGGGGTAGTGAACCACCCGATGAGTCTCAACCCAAAGCCAATTTATGGACTGGCGATTTCCCCTATCGAAATACGGGACGCGATGGCTTCGAGCGAACGTCTCCCGTAAAGTCCTTCCCACCGAACGGGTATGGACTTTATGACATGGCCGGAAACGTTTGGGAATGGTGCTCGGACTGGTACGACCGTGATGCGTATCAGCGACGATCGCCACAGAAAATCACAGTCAATCCTGTCGGTCCGAACGCCAGTTACGACCCATTGAGACCATTTACGACTCAG
>JANXOO010001092.1 GCA_025353525.1 Schlesneria sp.
CCCGCAACCGGCACAGTAATCGACCGTCGCCGCAACCCAGGTCGATCACACGACTGGTTCGGCCGATCTGATCCATGATCAATCGATCCGTCAATGCGGCAGTCGGATCAAGAACACTATAGCGACGCACAAACTGACTCCGGCGACAGGGGGATGTATTTCGACAAATCTGCTGCTATGGCCTCGCGAAGAATCCATCAAATATTTCGGTAACGACGGTAAGTCTCTCGCAACAGGGGTGTTACGAGTTCTTCGAGTTGTGCGATCTCGAGCAGGAACGAATCGTGACCAAAGACACTTTCCAGTTCCAGATACGTCGCATGACGGTGCGTCTCGAGAAGTGCACTGACAATTTCGCGACTTTGACTCGATGGAAAAAGCCAGTCCGTATGGTACGAGGTCACAAGGAATCGTGCGTCAGTACGCCCGAGTGCCTCGCGGAGCGAACCAAACCTCTGTGCGAGGTCGAAGTAGTCCATCGCTCGCGTCAGATAGAGATAGCTGTTAGCGTCGAACCGTTCGATGAAACGTTTCCCCTGGTAGTGCAAATAGCTTTCGATCTTGAATTCGGTCTCGCTTTGCAAGTCATACGCGAGATGATCGCCATGCTGCAGGTCGCGACCGAATTTGCGTTCGATCGATGCTTCTGAAAGATACGTGATATGCGCCACCATGCGTGCCAGCGCCAGTCCGGCGCGTGGTCCGACATCTCCGTATTTTGACGGATCAGAACCGTAATAATCGCCGTTCTGGAACTGTGGATCGATTGTGATCGCCCGCCGTCCCACGGCATTGAAAGCGATTCCTTGTGCCGACAATTTTCCTGCGGACGCCAGGCAAATCGCCGATCGCATCATGTCGGGATATCGAGCGACCCAGTCGAGGACCTGCATCCCTCCCAGACTTCCACCGACGATGGCTAACAAGTGGTTGATCCCGAGCGATTTGACCAGCGCTGTATGGACCTCGACGATATCCCCCACTGTGATAAATGGAAACTTCAGCCCGTAGGGTTGACCCGTCTCGGGATTCGGGCAACTCGGGCCCGTCGTCCCCTGACAACCGCCGAGCACATTGGCACAGACAACAAAATATTTCGTTGTATCGAGGGCTTTTCCAGGCCCGATCAGTCCGTCCCACCAGCCCGATTTTCGACTGTCTGCCGCATGTTTTCCGGCAACATGCGCGTCACCGGTCAACGCATGACAGACAAAAATGGCGTTGTCCTTTTCCGGACTGAGTTCGCCGTAGGTCTCGTAGGCAACTGTAATCGGCCCAAGCCGAATGCCACTTTCCAAAGTCAGTGCAAACGGCGGATCAAACAGCGTGGCAAACTGTGTCTGTACAATCCCGACGGATCTTAGGTTGTCGTCCGTTTCAACAGTCGGAGCAATTTCGGAAGCCATATCGGCGTCAAAATCCTGAAGGCAGTTTGTCGGTGTCCGAATCATACGGTAACGATTTTAGAAATAAAGGACGAGGGATTCGAGGACATCTTGCCAAAGCGGAAGCCGATTTTACCCAAATGGTACGGACGCAATCCAAATCGACCATTCGTAACCGTAAACCGTCTTTTGCCAAAACGCAATTACCTGAGGCTTCCAGCCCTTATATCAAGTCGTTCTAATGATTCTGCTCGACAGCGGTTTCAGAAATTGATCGGCTTCGTGAAGGAATCGTCATGCAAACGGATCGTCGACATTTTATCGTTCAGGCGGCTTCGGCAATCGGAGTGTCGGGCGTTTCTTCTGCGATTGCGGTTGAACCCGGCAGTGAATTACAGCCTTCGGTGAAAACTGATGTTTGGCGAGGTAATCGAATTGCTGTTTCGACCTATTCCTTTTGGCAATTTCGCGTCGAAGCATTGCGGAGCATCGAAAAGTGCATCGACCTTGCCGCTGACATGGGCTTCGACGGTGTCGAAATTCTGCATCGACAGATGGAAGTCGAATCGAACGGGTACCTGCAAAAACTGAAACAGCATGCGTTCCGGCGCGGTCTTGATCTGTGCGGGTTTTCGACGCATCAGACGTTTGTCTCTCCTGACAAGGAAGTGCGCCAGAAGAACGTCGATCATACGATCAAGTGCATCGAACTGGCTTATCGACTCGGCATTCCGACGATTCGAGTCAACACAGGTCGCTGGGGGACGGCCCGCGATTTCGACGAATTGATGGCCAACAAGGGAATTGAACCCCGGTTGCCGGGAGTTTCGGATGACACTGGTTTCGGATGGGTCATTGACGGATTACAACAGTGTCTGGCAAAGGCCGAAGAATGTGGAGTGGTACTCGGGCTGGAAAACCATTGGGGACTCGGCCGAACGGCTGCGGGAGTGAATCGGGTTGTCGACGCGATCAAGTCGCCCTGGTTGCAAGTGACACTCGATACCGGCAATTTTCTTGAAGAAACTTACGAGCAAATGGATGCGATCGCCAACCGCGCCGTGCTCGTCCAGGCAAAAACCTATGACGGCGGCGGAACCTGGTATACACTCGACATGGACTACCCGCGCATCGCCACCATACTTCGCAAGCACAATTACCGAGGCTACATTTCGCTGGAATTCGAAGGCAAGGAAGATCCCCTGACTGCAATTCCGAAAAGCCTGGCACGCCTCAGAGAGGTATTCCGATGATCGTTCGAAGACCGTTCCGGGTGTTGCAACTGGCGATCATGGTCGCTTTGTTCTGTGTGCGGGTTGATGCAGCAGGTCCGCGACATCCGTTCCCTCTGCATGCAAAATACGAATCGGCGCGACTGCGTCCTACGGGCCTGTCGGTCTCCCAACAGGATGCGGACGTTCGCGCCTATTACGATCTCTGGAAGTCACAATTCGTTTTGCCTGTGCCAGGAACGTCTCCGGTTCAATATCGCATCGCCTTTGGAAAGGCATTGCCCAATCGGGCGGTGACTGTTTCCGAAGGTCAGGGGTACGGGATGGTGATCGTAGCGCTGATGGCAGGCCACGACACTAAAGCACAAACAGTTTTCGACGGACTTTGGCGATTTGCGCGAGCCAACCCCAGTTCCGGCGATCCGCGATTAATGGCCTGGCGAGTTCCCACGGCGACGGGTGATGCACCTGACAGTGCATTCGATGGCGATGCTGATATGGCCTACGCACTGCTCATCGCCGATTCGCAATGGGGAAGCACCGGCGCGATCAAATACCGCACGGCCGCAAAAATACTGATCGACGGAATCCTGACATCGACCATGGGGCCGAAGAGCCATTTGCCCATGCCGGGCGATTGGGTCGATCCGAACGGATCGCAATACAATCAATACACAACGAGAACGTCAGACTTTTTCTATGGACATTTTCGCGCGTATAGCCGTGCTTTCAAAAACTCCACATGGGATCAGTCAGCCAATTTGTCGCAGGGTGCGGTCAGCCGGATGCAGGACATGTACGCTCCGAAAACCGGCTTGCTCCCCGACTTCGCCATCCCGAGAACGACTTTGCCGGTTGTGTTGAAGCCCGCCGGTCCCGATTTCCTGGAAGGTCCCAACGACGGATTCTATTCATATAACGCCTGCCGCACTCCGTGGCGTATCGGAACGGATGCGCTGTTGAATTCCAATGCGGTCTCGCTGAGCCAGTCGCAAAAGATGTCGCTGTGGATCGAGAAATCGACGAGTGGAAATGTGAATGCGATCAACGCGGGGTATCACTTAAACGGTGTGCCGATCAGCGGTGGCAATTATTTCACGACGGCATTCGTCGCTCCGTTCGGAGTCGCTGCGATGACCTCGCCGCGTCAACAGGCGTGGCTGGACAAGATCTATTTGTCGGTCAGAACTCGCCATGAAGACTACTACGAGGATTCGATCACACTGATGTGCCTGCTCGTTATGACTGAAAACTTTTGGGATCCGACGCTGTTACCTTGATGTTCTGCGTCGACGTGACAGCTCTACCTCGGCAACAAGACACGATGGAATCGCCCTTTCGGGCTGGGCGCGGGATCTTTAAGTTCCATCAGTGCGTAAGTGATTTCATCCAGATCGCTCAGCGGGCGATCGCCCAGATACCGATACCGCAGATACTGTTGTTTGTCGAAGATCAACACCGCATGCGTCACCGTGGCCCGATCCGATGCAGTCAATTCCGAATCCGTTGGTGAGGCATTATCCGCGAGGTTGAAGCCTTTGGGCGTTGCATTAAACGAGAAGTATGCTTTTTTCGAGAGACCAAGGTTCGCCAGCTCGCGTTGCTCGAACGGAGTGGCACTCATACTTTTGATGGAGGCATCCAGATCCTTCAGCGGTTCGGACCTCTTCCAGAGTTTCACCAAACCTTCGGCACAGTGCGGACAACCCATCCCCGCGATGAAGACGAGAACGTTGTTCTTGTCAGGAACGAGATTCATGCCGGGTACTTTGATCCGCTCGTCCTCGGAAAGTCGCTCCATCAGATAGAGATCCGGGTATTGCGCTCGCGATGTCCCCACCAGGTTGACGTCTTTCATCATCCCCTGATCCTCGTGATCGAGGATGTGACAGTGAAGAACAGATCGGCCCGCGTAGTCGGTCGGGACAAATTGAATTTCAGTCATTTCGTCCCTGCTGATCGCCAGAGTATCTTTCCAAACACCCAGAGATGGAACGTAAAACGGGTTGACGTGCATATGAAACGGATGCACGATCGTCTCGGCCACTCCCGGCAGGAACTCGCGAACGCCGAGTTTCCAGACCTGAGGCTTGTCGAGAGTGACGGCGATACTGTCGGTGGATCCTGACTCGGCATAGGGCTTACCCGCGCGGTTTGGAACAGTGGCGACTCCGAACCTCATTTTGTCCGCGAATGTTAAGAAGATATCGACTTTTTCTGCACCCGTGAGCTGCGGGGGCGGACGTTTCAGTCGTTCGAGTTTTGCTGCGGATGGCAACTGCATCGGTGACGGGTTTTTCCCTTTCACGTTAAGTTTGACAACGGGCAATGCATTCTTCACCGGGCCGAGATGGGTTCTGGTCAATCGCTGTGCTTCGGATGGAAGCAGCCAATACTCACCATCGCTGGCCTTGTCATTGACCCGGATCAGCAAGTCACTGCGGTATCCGGGATAAAGTTCTGTATTCGGCTGATATTTCAAACGGCCAGTGGGGATTCCGTCGGTAGCGATCTCATACGACTCAATTTCATCGGTCAATTCGGGAGCTGAGTTGGACGCATCGTTAAGTTCGCTTGCCTTGTACCAGGCCAGGTTCAGCGCCGACTCCCGACCGGCATGGATCAGCCGCCACCGCTCGATTTGCCCGCGCCGGATTTCAATGCTGGGAGTTCTTTGTCCGTTCACAGCGAGCAATTCGATGGATTCCGGTTTGTTTGCGGGTATTCCTTCCGTAATTCGACCGACGTTTTTATCGTTCGGGGCACTTTTGCGGTCATTCATGTCAGCAGGATCAACGATCCATCGCGACCTGGTAGTGCCGTCAGGATCTGTGACTGTCGCTCGTGTGAAGACCAATTGCTGTAGTAACAGCACGCGGCCGTAGTCAACATCCATCGCGTTGTCATCGGGATGTTCGATCCGGTTGGCCGCCTGAATCTCGGGGATCGATTCGAGGTCTCCCGAATCTGCCCTGGTATCGCCAGGAACGATCAGAGCTCCGGCCATTCCGTTCGCCAATTGATAAGCAACGGAGCCGTGTTGATGCACATGATACCAGAACGTTCCGGCAGGATGGTTGCCGGGTAATTCGTAGTCGAGAAACATTTCGTTGGGAGTGTCGCCCTTCGAAGGGGCGACTTCGAGAAACGCATTGTCATGACCTCCGCCGGGGCTGACGTGCAAACCATGCGTGTGAAGGTTCGTCGAAAACAGATCGTGCGGTGCGTCCATCATCCAGAACGCGGGAGGGTCGGGAGCAGACGGTGGCTCACTTCCCGGGTTCCATTCGAGTACGGGTGCCCGGTTTTCTTTCAACCTGTTTCTGAGATTGACGATCAGTTTCTGATTTCGCTCGAATACGATCGTTGGCCCGCATAATCGGAGGTTGGGCGACTCCGGATCGCTAAATCGAATTGCATCGACCCGATCAAGCACCCCGTCGCCATCAACATCGATCAGCGGCACCTCGGCCTCCGTTTCGATGGCGTCCAATACATGGACAACGACGAGTTTCGATTTTGCAAGAACATCGTCGAGTTCCTGTTGGCCCATTGTTGATCGGGAATGACCGAAATGAAACCGCCGTTCGCGACGCGACATGCGCGACCAGAGATCGTGCAGCAGTTCAGCGGAGTCAATCAACGTACCGCGCGACCCGGTCGGCATCGAAAACAGATTCGGTTCGACCTGTCGATCCCCCCGCAATTCTTCGACTCGACGGAGTTCATCAATTTGCTCCGTCGTGATGCGATGAGTATCGGAAGTTCGAACGACAGCGCCTTTGGGCGACTGGGCAATGCCGATTGTCGAACCGACCAGTACCCAGCCTGTCACGAAAACGGAAAACCTCATGATCGTTGCACCTTCTCACGAATCCATTGTGACAAGTGATCCCGCAACAGTGACGGGCCAACGCACAGATCGACGAAGTGCCCATTCACACCTCGTCGATCTGTTCTTTTAAGGTAACGTGACTCAGTTGATGTCAATGAATATTACTTTACCAGTTTGCGATATTTGATCCGATGCGGCTGATCGGCTTCTGCTCCCAGTCGCTGCTTCCGGATGACCTCGTAGCTCTCGTAGTTCCCTTCATGGAAGAAGACTTCACTATCCCCTTCGAATGCCA
>JANXOO010001097.1 GCA_025353525.1 Schlesneria sp.
GTACCGGTGGAGCGCTCAAACTCACGTTTCGAGTACTGACATTGCTCGTCGTTGTTCCATCGTTTGCTTGAAACGCGACAGTTCGCGTCGTGACGGCGGCACCTGCGACACTTGTGTTAAACTTGACCGACTCCAACGCCGCATTGTAATTGGCCAGCGTGTCGACGCCGGTGAGTGTCAGGACGCCGGTCGCGCTGTTGAACGAGCCCGTAATCCCTGCCGTGTTGGCGAACGACAACGTATCGACGCCCGACTGGTAATTGGCCGAGATTGTAATCGTGGCAGAAGCCAAAGTCGCACTTGTCGGATCGGTCACCGTTAATGTATTTGTCACATCCGTCGAATTCCCGGCAACGTATGCGAGTGTGGTTGACTCGATACTCCCGAGGACGGGGGTGAGCAATTTGCGAGTTTCCAGTTTTTCGACCATCGCCGAAACCATCAACTGCGGCCGACGATTGCGTCGCCGGTTCCGGGAACAATTGTTGTTTGAAACAAAAAACAACGCCTTCAGCCACGAGCGCAGTAACATGATCTCAGAATCCTTCGCCAAAGCATAAATTCCACCACCGGGAGGACATGTTAAAATAATTCGACTGGGAAGGCGCGGCAAATCAGGAGGAATTTACTGATTTATTTCCGAATCCCGCAAAACCGGTTTGATAATCGATTTTGACGATTGGTCGGGATATTCCACTGAAAATACTACTGGCACCATCAGCAATTTGAGAATTCAGTGGCCACAACGAAAGGGCGAATACCATGTTGCCAAAGATAACGAAAATCACTGTTTTTCCCGTGAAATCGTGCGACCCAAGAGACGTTTCCGAAAGCGGGATACTGCCCTGTGGTGCATTGAAACACGACCGGAAGTTTGCACTTGTCGATTCAAAAAGGCGTTTTATCAACGCCAAGCGGTCGCCGCTGATCCATCAGTTGATGCTGATGATTGATCCCGAACGACGGGAATACCAGGTGGGCCGAATGGGAGGAGACATCGAACTTCGCGGCCATCTCGACGAACGGGCTCGAGACCTGTCGGACTGGTTGAGTGACTTTTTCTCACTGGACGTTTCGATTATTGAGAATGACCAAACAGGGTTTCCCGATGATACGGAATCTCCAGGCCCAACGATTGTCAGCAGAGCGACACTTGAAACAGTGGCGCAGTGGTTTGCCGGGATGAGCGTCGACGAAGTACGACTACGTTTTCGCGCGAACATCGAAATCGATGGTGTCGAAGCGTTTCATGAAGACCGGCTTTTTCGAGTGGATCGGCGGCCGCAACCGTTCCGGATTGGCGACGTACATTTCGGCGGGATCAATCCCTGTCAGCGATGCGTTGTACCGACTCGCGATCCCCGAATCGGGAAGCTCGCCCCGCCGTCGTTCGCCCAAAGGTTCGAGGAACTGCGACGCAGCAATCTGCCACCCTGGGCAGCCAAAGAACATTTCGACCACTTTTATCGACTGTCGACCAACACGCAACTGATCCGTTTGGGGAGCGGCATCATTCGTGTCGGAGATCCGTTTGAAATTGTGCACGGCGACGAATGAGAACCACGTGAGAGTCGGGGAGGAGCCATAGCCGTCTCCCATTGTCAAACCGCCTCCCATTGTCAAACCAAACGTGCAGATTTCCCGCATCCGGCTTACTCGCCAGTTATTGAACGAAAAATGCAGGCTCGGTCCCCTTGCGAGGACCGAGCCTGCCGCGTTACGTCATCGTTCGGATCGAAAGGGATCCGGGGACGAGACAGTGGCCGTCTGCCTGGACAGCCCGTCGACTGCTGTCAGACGTTGCCACCTCGCTG
>JANXOO010001147.1 GCA_025353525.1 Schlesneria sp.
CCGTACAACAATCCACGCATTTCCGCAGCCATCTCACGAAGGCGAACTTGAACACCGGGATCGATCGACTTCTTCTTGAACGCCATCCTTGGCCTCCTTGGCTCAAGTCCTTTAGAACTTCTGACATCCGATCACAAAATCTACTCGATTACAAAAGACGCGCAAAGTGCGTCGTCCACTCTGACGCGGTCAGCCCGGATTCCTGATCTGGACGAAATACAGTTCTTTCACGATCATCCGCTCCCCATCCCTGATCTGGAGTCACAGTATGCCAACGGAATTTGCTCGCACCTCGAACGATTCAAGGCGTCTGGTCGTGACGCTATGCACATACAACGAGCGGGAAAACATCGCCAAACTTGTTCCTGAAGTGTTGAAATCGCTTCCGGACGCATGTGTCCTTGTGGTCGATGACAATTCGCCCGATGGAACGTCTGATGTCGTTCGCGGAATGATGTCGAACGATCCTCGAGTCAACCTGTTGTTGAGAACGAAGAAAGAAGGGTTGGGTGCCGCAACGCTCGCGGGATTTCAGTGGGCGATCGACAACAATTACGACTTCGTTCTGAATATGGACGCCGATTTCAGTCATCCGCCACGATACCTGGCTGCACTGAGTCGTTCGATGGAAGTCGCCGATGTGGGGATCGGTTCCCGGTACGTCGCAGGAGGAGGCATCACTGGTTGGCCCATTTTGCGGCATTTCATGAGTCAAGGAATCAACTGGTATTCCCACGTTTTGCTCGGTGTGAAAGCGCATGATTGCAGTGGCGCGTTTCGCTGTTACCGCGTCAGCAAATTGCGTGAACTGGACTTTACGAAAATTCGTTCGCGCGGCTATTCCTTTCAGGAAGAGTTTCTTTATCGATGTGCGCGTAACGGATGCAAAATCGTCGAAACACCGATCGTCTTTGAAGATCGAATCGTCGGCCAGTCAAAGATCAACGTGCCGGAAATCATCCGGTCCCTGCGCGATCTGTTCTTGCTGGGCCTCGATGGCATCAGAGATACTCCGGTCGTTCGCGAGTGAGCGTTCGGCAGTTGGCTCGCTCATTGATCGGGTGGCTCATTCGGAGAGCGATTCCAGAAATTCCCATCGTTCGAACGTTGATGTCAGTTCAGTGCCAAGGTCGTCGATTCGCTTCGTTGCCTGGGCGATCGTGCTTTTGTCCTTCTGGTAGAAGCCGGGGGATGCCATCGTTTCATGAAGTTCGCGTTGCTCGCGTTCCAGTTGTTCCAGTCGACGGGGCAGTTGATCCAGTTCCTGTTGTTCCTTGAATGTCCGGCGACGCGGGCGATCGGTCGCGGTCGAATTGTTGGCGCGGGCAACGGTCGATGGCGGCGGAGGTGCTGTGACACTGGCGCCCGATTCGACGATGGCTCGACGCTGATTCTGCCAGTCCTCGTAGCCTCCCGTATAGTCGCGCACGTACCCGTCGCCCTCGAAAACCAGTGTATTAGTGACGACATTGTCGATGAACGCCCGGTCATGGCTGACAAGAAGAACGGTTCCCGGATAGGCGACGATTAATTCTTCAAGCAGATCGAGCGTCTCGGCGTCCAGATCGTTGGTCGGTTCGTCCAGGACCAGGACGTTTGACGGTCTTGAAAACAGCCGCGCCAGTAATAGCCGGTTTCGCTCGCCCCCGGACAGGTACCGAGCTGGACTGCGAGTTCGCTCGGGCGTGAACAGGAAATCTTCCAGGTATCCGATGATGTGACGCTGCTGTCCATTGATCATCAGCGTATCCTTGCCCGGCGAAACGTTTTCCTGCACGGACTTTTCTTCGTCGAGTTGCGCTCGCAGCTGATCGAAGTATGCAACTTCAAGATTCGTCCCGCGTTTGACGATTCCGGTGGTCGCAGCCAACTCGCCCAGCAGCAACCGCAACAGGGTTGTCTTTCCCGAGCCGTT
>JANXOO010001154.1 GCA_025353525.1 Schlesneria sp.
ATGGTTGTACATCGTATGCCCCGGTGCTCCGTACAGTAGCCGGTTTCCTCGAGACAATTGCAGTTTGCCTCCTGCTGCGCATTCACCCGGATAGTTGACGAGTTCAGGTCCGGCATTGCTATTGTTGTTGCCCGATGTCAGTACGAAGCCTGTCGACGGCGTCACGCCGCTCCAGTTACCCACGCTGTTGGTCGAGTCGGCGGGATTTGACAGAATCTGTTCGCTGAGACAAATCGTCTGGCTGGTCCCATCGGTCATCTCTGCGAAGCGAACATTCGAGTTTTCGAAGAAAATGCCCGTCACCGGGTTACCTGAGGGGTTTTTCGGCGAAACTGAAAAGGTAGTCCCCGTATTCATCACGTAATTGGTGACACCGGTGAACCCGGAACCTTGAGCCAGCGACTTCACTCCCGAATCTGATGGGCAAAGAAAAACACTCGGCTGCAAAATGCTGAGATTGTTGTTGAACGCGGTGTCCGGACCGTTATTGAAATCGATCTGATTGAAAACAGGGCTTTGGTCCAGTTGCGGCAGTAATTGAGCGAACGCCGAAAAGCAATCACCGCTTCCAGTCGTTGCATTCCCGTTCGCAGACGAGGTTCCGTTATCTGTCGACGAGTAATTAACGATCCTGCCAGGCGGAAATGCTCCGTAAACATCGGCGTAATTATGCAGAGCCAATCCAAGCTGCTTGAGGTTATTACGGCACTGAGTCCGCCGTGCCGCTTCTCGCGCCTGCTGGACTGCGGGGAGCAGTAACGCAATTAACGCGGCGATGATGGCGATCACAACCAGCAGCTCGATCAAAGTGAACGCGGGACGAGGTTTTCGGCAGATCACGGCAGGCATCTCTGAATCCCTGTTTGGGTATCGAGTGCCAGGACGATTGGTGCGCGGCACGGTACCGAAACATTTTACATGTCGGCTTCTTTTGTGAAAGCAGGAACATTCGATTTCGTCCGAACAAAAACCTTTCTTTGGTCGCCCTGTCCTCGCGTTATCTGCTCGCAGCCCATACGGCTGCTTGTCTTGCCGGTGGAAGTCCGGCCGCAGGAATTGACTGTTTGTCTGCGTAGTCAATTCGGTGAAGCGGACTAAGAGTCCCCAGACGCCTGCCTCAAACGTTCGCCACCGCGAGACTGTTGAGAAGTGAATTTTTACCACGACGGACTCGAAGAGACGATAGGCGTTGACTTTCAGGGCTCGTTCGTTTTCCAGAATGCTTTACCCCAGAATGCTTTACCGGGGTGGCGATTCGCCGCAAGAGCTGCTTCGCTGCGCCCGAGGCAGGCTTGTTGTGGCATTTCAGGCCGAGACCGTTTTTGTACACGGACGCACGGCAACGGATTTTGTCGACTCACAGTTCGCGAGAACGTCCGACCACAGTACGAAGTCCGCGAAATGCGGACTTCGTACTGCCGACCTCGATCTGCAGACTCAGCGATCGTCTCGAAGATTCAACTCAGGCCGACTGGTGTGACTCAGTCGGTCTGAGAAAGCCTGCGTTACCGGCCAAAATCGAGGCCTGGATCTTCGTTGGGTGCCCCGACCATTTTGAAGTTGAAGCCGGAATTGCCCCCCGCTGTTAATTGTGCGACGAGTGACCCGCCGCCCGATCGCTCGAGAGCAATCACGTTACCGTCCAGTCTATAGTTTCCGTCGAATGCCTGCGTCGGCTGTTGCCGTGCAGAATACGACCACTTGAACGTCCGATCATCCATCAGATTCAAAGTAAAGCTCGATCCATCGTCGCGCGACGCGCTCCAGTCGCCGACGATCGATGCGGGATCGATCGGCACTTGTGCCGATTGGCCTTGGGGAGCGGGAACGTCGACGGGTGGCTGAGGAACAGGCAACGCGGCAGCGTCCGTTGATGAAGCTGCTTGCCCGGATTGCGCCATCCTCAACAGGTCTGCTGCAACCCGATCGGATGGTACGAGAGCAACGACTTGCTGGAGTTGCCGGATGGCGGCATCGGAGTATCCGTCCGTTGTGTAGTGGTAAGCAAGCAAGAATCGCGAGGCTCCGTCGTTTGGATTCTGCCTGACAGACGCTTCCAACGCACGCAGTTGGGCCGTATAGATCCCGACATCAGCATAAAGACCGCTTAACGTCGTCCAATCCCAACCGGGACCGATGGCGAGGACCGAATGGATCGTTGCCGCCGATTGCTGGTAGTCGCCGTTTGCAAACAGAACCAGCGAACGAAATTCATGCAGTACGGCATCATTCGGGTATTGCGTGATTCCCTGATTGGTGATATCGAGCGCAGCGTCATAGTCGTTTTGTTTAAACGCCGCGATGGCTGACGCGAGTATCTGACCGGCTCCGTTGACACCCGACGGGGTCACGTCAGCGTCCGTTTGTACGTTGTATGTGACCGGGATCGGCTGCGAATAGTTGAAGCTATAGGCTCCCGGTACATTGTTGTTATTGTTGATGATGTAATAAGGATTTGAGTACGGCAAATATCCTGAATTGTAGTATAGCGATCCCAGCCCCCAGCCTCCCAATCCCCAGGCGAGCGGGCGATACCATCGGTAAGGTGATCCCCAACCACCGCCCCATCCATAGCCCCCGTATCCGAAATTGTT
>JANXOO010001199.1 GCA_025353525.1 Schlesneria sp.
TGGTTAACGGTAACACGACATGGCAGACGGCGCTTCAGTCGGGTTCTGCGAGACTGAATGGTAATGGTCGCAGCATTCAGGAATACGCGACGATTCTGGAACAACTTCTGGGTCAACCAGTGAAGTAGTCACAGGAGATGCTGTGTTGTTTCAATCTTCCGTTTTGAACGGAAGGTTCGGTGCGGGCCTCGTCATCCCGCCGTCCGTTTTTCGCCTGTCATCAGGAGCGTGCTGATGGCTCGTGAACTGAATTTCGTTCGACCCGAGTTTGGGGTCGCTGGCATCGACGAGTGCCTCTGGTGATTCCGATTCAATGTCGTCGTCGGACGATTCGTCTCCCGCCATACGGATTCGTTGATCCATCCGACGGGAAATGGCAATTCGTCCGGTCGTGTGTCCAACGGCTGCTCCTGCCACGGTGCACAGCATTCCGTCCCAAAACGGCAGGGGTGCCCCGATCAAAGCGGCGCCGTGTACCCCCATTTGCGGATAGACAACGCAATACGTTTCGCGTTCGACCGCCCAATCGTCATTGATCTGGGCATAGCCGAGGATATCGTTGACTCCATTTGTATGTCGCCACAACGCCAAAACCGGAATCTCGTTGACGAAGGCATATGTACCGGGAAGCAATCGGGAGTGAACATCTTTGGCGTAGGCCGCTTCGTGCAGAACGACCGCAGAAACATCTGAATTGAGATACAGCGTGTTTGTGAACGGATTGTATTGATCGCCGCCGAGCACCCGACCGGGGAAAATCGTGTAGTGCGCCAGACTCAACAGTCCTGCAGTATAGCGCCAACCGGGGGCGACGCGGTGATTCTCGCGCAACCGGTGCCATTCCCCTTTGGGGTCATACTGATTCACACGGATGAGTACATCGTTCAACTCGTTCTCATCCAGATAGGCGATCAGCTTTTCTTTTGTGTCGTCAGTGAGATTATGGTTGTTCACACGCGAATTCAGAGACAGGAAACGCGACCAGATCCCGGTCACGTAGGCAATTCTGTCCAGAGTTTTTTGTGGCTTTCCATATTCGAAAGCAACTCCGGTATGCGCGTCATCGCCGGGAGTACGGAAATGGCCATATCGATACGGAATCGTCGCACAGCCGGTTGTGCCAAGCCAGCACACGGCAGCAACGATCAGCCAGCGGCGAGCCGATTTCAAACGCTGATGAACCTGCCTGTTACACACGCAGTCGCCCCGTTCTTGTGTCACATCATCGATCAGGCAGGTGCATTTCGTCGGTCGTCAACGGAATTATTCCCCTGATCAGACTTATCGGCAAAGTTCGAGGTTGACGTGCATCGAGAAGTTCCGGATTCAGATGAGATCGTTTCAGGCAATCGATTTCGCATCGGCAGATTCTGCCAATGTCGACATGATGCAATTCAACGAGACGACGCATTACATGCGAAACAAAGCGACGCTCGCCTCCCGAAATGCCAATGACAGAGTGAGTTGTGTCAAAACAATGGCAGCACGTTCGTCGTCGTGTCCGGCAAACCGCCAAAGCCGTTCCGCCGCAGGAGCGTTGAGGCGACCTGCCAAAAAAGGGGGACTGGCTCCAGATCTTCCTAGTGCCTGTCCCCTTTTTCGGCACACTTGTCGGCTTACCGTCTGTCGCCTTACCGTCGAGCGACGGGGTGCTTCAGTGGCAACCATGCTCCGTTATGAGCGCTGCTGGCGACGCACTGCTGGATGAAGTACATCCCTTCCACGCCATCATAAACGTTCGGGTAGACAGTATTGCAGCGTTCAAACGATTGACCGGCAGCACGTTTGACCATGTCGTCGTAAGCAAAACGGTAGACGTTGGCAAAGGCTTCGAAGAAGGCTTCAGGATGGCCACTCGGCAACCGGCACGCAGATTTGCCTGAGGCATTCATGAACGACGCATTCGGATCGCGGGTGTAGATTGAATGCGGTTGTCCGTTGCGACGAACCATCATTTCGTTCGGGTTTTCCTGTCGCCATGACAGGGCTCCCTTCGTGCCGTCAACTTCGATAAAAAGATCGTTTTCTCGCCCATGCGAAATCTGACTCGCCGTGACTGAACCGAGTCCGCCATTCTCGAAGCGAATGACGGCATGACCATAATCATCCAGCAGTCGACCTTGTTCAAACGTCTTGAGGTGACACGAAACTTCCGTGGGAAGAAGGCCGGTCATGTATCGGGCCAGGTTGTATGCGTGCGTCCCGATATCGCCGAAACAGCCCGCCGCACCCGATTTTGACGGGTCGGTTCGCCATGCGGCCTGCT
>JANXOO010001068.1 GCA_025353525.1 Schlesneria sp.
AGCTCCGCAACATTCAAAAACGATTCGCCCGACGCCAGCCGACCAGTGGCATCGACCGGCTGCGACAGTTCTCGTTCGCGCCAACGCCCGAGTGCATTGAAGTTTTCAAACGCCAGTCCGAGCGGATCCATTTTGTTATGGCACGAGCTGCAAACGGCGTTGGTGCGATGAATTTCGAGCGTCTCGCGAAGCGTTTGCTTTCGTCCGTCTTTTTTTCCATCGGAATCTTCCAGCGACGGGATATTGGGTGGCGGAGCTGCCACCGGCGATCCCAGAACGTTTTCCAGGATAAACAACCCCCGTTTGACGGGCGACGTGCGGTTCGGGTTCGATGTCACGGCAAGGAACGTCCCCTGAGCCAGAATCCCGCCTCGCATGCTTCCGTCGGGCAACATCACGCGCTTCGATTCGTCTCCTTTAACCGGTTCCAGGCCCGGTATCTCGTAAAAATTCGCCAATGCCTCATTTAAAAAGGCATAGTTGCATTCGATCAGTTCAACGAGTGGTCGATCCTGCTTCAGGATATACTCGAACAGCATTTCCGTTTCCGCACGCATGGCGCGACGGATTTTGTCGTCCAGATTGAATCGTTGACCGCGTCGAAACGAGCCGAAGAAAGTTTCTCGTGTTTTTTCGAGTTCCACCTTTTCATCTTCGGTCAGTGATTCTGGCGGCTTGCTGCGCAATTCACGAAACCGCGCTGCAATCCGGTCGGCTTCCGGATCGGGCTCACGTTCCCTTCCTAGTACCGCGTTGGAATTGATGGCAATACTTTCCACTTCACGCGATTGAAGCCACTGACCGACAAAGTTCTGAAACAACGCTCGGCAACGAGCGTCGTCGAGCATGCGATTGACCTGGGCATCCAGGTTTGACCTCAATTCGCCACGACCCGCCAATTCCATAAGCTCGCGATCGGGCATCGTCGACCACAGAAAATACGACAATCGCGACGCCAGCGAATAGTCGTCGAGCCACTGATGTTCGTCGCCCGCTTCATCGATTGTCTGCTCTTCGCGAAACAGGAATCGGGGTGACGCCAGTACGGCTGTCATCGCCTGAGCCACACCGCTTTCAAAACTTTGCTTGCCCGAAGCCGCGACACTTTCCGCGATGGCCACCAGACGCTCAACCGTCAGTTCGTCTGCCGGTCGGCGAAAGGCCTTTGATACGAATTGTCGCAACAGTTCCGCAGCGTATGTTCGGCGTTCGTCGGCATTCGCTGGAACCGGCCGGGGAAAAAACCGGACATAGTTCGCTGGTGGTACCAGGTATTCGTCGCCAGCGGGACCAACAAGCGCCACGTTCAGTACGATGATCCGCAACGAACGGACTTGTTCCTTCCCCGGATTCGAAGGGGTCAGTTCGACGCTCAGCGAATGCTCACCCTGCGTCCATTCGGCGTCATACGCGAACGTCAGTTTGTCGCCCCCCTGTCGGGCAAATTCGCGATCAAGCATGACCTCGTCATCGATCCTGATGACGACTTGACATTTGTTATAATCGAAAACGTTATCGACGTAGTTCTCGGCAGCAACCACGTTGAATTCGACGCGATAATGACCTGTGGTCGCAACGTTTGCTGTCAATTTGCCGATCGCATGCTCGTAGTACGAAAGCGTCAAATGTCGCGGATCGTTCCGGGGCGGTTGCCGGTTTCCCTGTCGCTGGTTTCGGCCAGGCGTCGCAGCCGGCTCTTCTTTTGGCGGAGTCTGATCCGGATCCTGCGGAAAAACCTCTTTCGCGAAATCGCCGCCGTTAATGACTTTGCGCGGCATCACTCCTGACACCACCGGGACCGATTTCAGGACGATTTCCTTACTCGCCGAAATGTACTTTTCCAGCAACAACGGAGATATCGTCAGCACATCGGCGATATTGTCGAAACCGTATCCGGTATCGTCGGCAGGGAAATTGTTGTTGGTATCAAAGTCGACACCCATCAGATCCCTGATCGTATTGCGGTATTCCGTCCGATTCAGTCGACGAACGGTGACGACCCCCGGGTCGGGGTGCTGCGGATCGTGCCTGAAAACATCTGACTTGATCCACGCCATCACTTGCGATCGTTCATCGTCCGACGGGCCCGGTTCACCAAATGGCGGCATCGATTTCGCCCGCAACTGCTTCAGCACCTTGTGCCAGATTTCTGTCGATTGCGCGGCGTCGCCGTCAATTTCGTCCAATGCGATATTGCCCTTTCGCTCGCCCTGCGCATGACATGCGAAACAGTTCTTTTCGAGGAATGGCCGAACATGCGCGGCGTTCGGGACAGAATCGCCCGCAAACACCGAAGCCATCGACGCAAGAACGAGAATGCACATTCCGGCGAGGGGTAACCGTTCACGGACCGGGGACTGACGCATTTTTGCAGCGAATAAACCTGAGCCACGAGCCACGAAAGCGCCTCCAACGACAGTTTCGCCTGCAAAATTGGGTCTGTCCCCCTGTATTGCCCGTGAACGGTTACCGGCGACGGACACGTTCAGTCGTGATCGAAGGAAAAGAGTTTCAGTCATTGTTCACAAATATTCCTGGTACGAACGATCATTTTTGCAGGGCCGGGCGTCGCGTGCCTCATGGATGCGATGAATTACTTTCCGGACTTCCCGGCAGGAACTGGCGTGATTTGCACGTTCGAAAAAACTCCTTTTTCGACAACATCAGGGTTGTGCGAGCAGATGAACAACCCGACACAGACTTCGTTGCCAAGGTCCAGTTCAACTCCGTCCGCCGCCGTAAGTTCCTCGCCTGCTTTCGCCACTGCCATCACATACTTCGACCCTGTTCGCGAAAGGCGTATCCGGTCCGGTCCTTTGATCGGTGACTGGACCTGTTCGGTTTTTGCCCCGTCGGTGCGTCGAAACTGAAGGCCTGTCAGCCCGTCTCCGTGGACGGCCACATCCGCATAAGCGGAATTTGTGTCGAGTGATTTCCGCACGATTAATCCGAGCTTTCGGTGCGGGTCGACTCCTTCCCCGAGCATTTTAACGGTGGCAACCAGGACAAAATCGCCTGCGAGCTTTTTCCAGACGATGTGACATTCGTCCTTGTCCGCCCACATATTGGTTCCTGCCCCCGCCAGTTCATACGTTTTCGTGAGCGGGTCGTAAACCGTCGAACCTGGTTTGCGAACGGGACCAACATCGGACGCCGTCTCAAAATCCCCGATTGTGGAAACCGCCGTTGCCACGACCGCAATTCGCTCGGCACGCCATGGACGGTCCTGCTGAGTTCCGTTGAATTCGGACATGCTCCAGCCTGCGACTGCTTTGTCGGATACGATCCCTTGAAAAGTCTGTTCGAATTTTCGGTTATTTCGTTCTCGCGTCACGTCGAATGACAATTTGTTTCCGACGATTTCAGACTTGTCGATTGTGGCGACCGAAGTCACCGGTTTGCCGTCGACGATTTCTGTTGACTCGATCCGACCGTGTATCCTTGATCGGTCGCCTTCGATCGTCAGAACTTCTGTCCGCCGGGTGCGGTTAAAATTGTTTTCCCATTTCCATTGTCCGATCGGATCGATCATCGACGCGGAATCGAAGCCGGGAAAGGGATCGACTGTCGTTGACGCACACCGCCTGGCGATTTCGACAAGTTCCTCGGCGGGCGAGGATTTCACGCCGGGATAGTCGCGCCAAATCCATTGCAACATCTCGGGAAGAATCGCCCCGCCGTGATCGTCGGAATGGCCTCCTTCGCCGAAAACGTACGCCATATCATATTTTTGCGACGTGAATGCCACAATCATCTCCTGGTTTTGCTGAAACCAGTCCATATTCGGATTGATCGGGTTTCGATTGTCGTTCTTTCCGTCCTGAAGGAAGATTCGAATGGGCTTGACCGGATTGTCCCGAATCAATTGCGGATACACGTGCCCGCCGTGAATGTCGGTAAAGCTGCCGATCAGGCTGATCACGTTGCGGAACTGATCGGGCTTGTGCCATGCGACGGTGAAGGCACAGATCCCGCCGCTGCTCGATCCGCCAATTGCCCGACCGGCCGGATCGTTCGTCAAACTGTACTTTTCACCTACCTTGGGGAGGATCTCGTCGACGATCATCCGCGCGTAGGCGTCGTCCATAACATCGTATTCGCGATCCCGGTTGTCGGGGTTTCCTGTGCCGATGCTGTCTGGAAACTCCTGGCCCCGATGACCTGGTGTGATGTAGATCCCGATTGTGACGGGAATCGCGTGTTTCGCGATCAGATTATCCAAAACCTGCGGCACGCGCAACACGCCGCCAGGATTCGTGGCGCGAGCCCCATCCTGAAAGACCAGCACACACGCAGGCTGTTTTTCATCGTACTGAGCGGGAATCGAAATCCAGTATTTGCGGACGGTGTTTTCAATCACTCTGCTGTGAAAGAGGAATGGACCTTCCAGACGGCCTTCAGGAACCCCCTCCTGCTTTTTCGAATTGGCCGTTAATTCGTAACGCACCTGCGGCTTTGGCTGTCGCCTG
>JANXOO010001300.1 GCA_025353525.1 Schlesneria sp.
GCCTGCCGCCAACAGCGGCGAAATCGCCAAATTCAAGCCCGTTTTTTCAAACTACCAGGTTGTACTGTCGAATTACAACGGCGAACCGTGGAGCGGTGAGACGAAAGCCGCGTTTGTCGACTTTGTCCGCAAAGGTGGCGGATTCGTTTGCCTTCATGCGGCTGACAATTCGTTTCCCGAATGGAAAGAATACAACGAAATGATCGGCGTCGGCGGCTGGGGTGGACGAAATGAAAAAAGCGGTCCATACGTCCGCTTTAAAGACGGGCGGATTGTGAAGGACAGCTCGCCAGGCGTCGGTGGCAGCCATGGCAAGCAACATGATTTCATCGTCGAAACGCGCGAACCGAACCACCCGATCATGTCGGGACTGCCTGCGAAATGGTTGCATGTCAAAGACGAAATGTACGACCGCTTGCGCGGCCCGGCCGACAACCTGACGATCCTTGCAACGGCGTTCGCGGATGCGGCACAAAGCGGGTCTGGCGAAATCGAACCGATGTTGATGGTGACTGAATTTGGCAAGGGCCGGGTCTTCCATACGACACTCGGTCACAGTGTCGAGGCACTGCAATGTGTGGGGGCAACCACCGTATTGCAGCGCGGTACGGAATGGGTCGCCACTGGCAAAGTCACTCAAAAAATCCCCGCCGATTTTCCGACCTCGGAACAGACCAAAAGCCGGGAATGATTCGGAAAAAGGTCGCAGCCTTTATACCACGCGCGGTCTGGTTTGACGCCATCGGGAAATCCGGCGACAACTGGAAGCAATCGCTGTGACGTTGGTTCCGCTTCGAACGCGGAAGCGGAATCACAAACGAAGCCTCAATCTGGACCGCGAGCAGTACAAATTTTCAGAACTCCGTCCGCTCGAAAGAAATCGCATGTCAGATTCGCCGAACGCGACACCCGTCACTGACGACGACCACTGGGAAATCTATGTCACGTTTGTCGACGACAAACCGGCAGTCATCCTGGTTGACCTGGGCGCCGCCGAAACAGCGCCCGTACCGGTAAAGACATCACTCGTGTGGCTATGGGTCCATCTGAAAGATCCCGATGACGAAGGGTTTCCGTCAGAAGACGAAGATCTCGTACTGAACGAAATCGAAGACGCAGTGACAGAATCCGTGAACGCCGAAACTACGAAGTACGTCGGGCGAATCACGTCGGACGGGCGACGCGAGTTCTATTTTTACACGGATAACCCGCAAGGATTTCGCGAAGTCGCCACGGTCGCGATGACGACCTCCGCCGCAACCGGCTACCAATTTGAACTCGACGACGCCGACGATCCTGAATGGCGTCATTATCAGGATGTTCTCTATCCGTCGCCCGAGGATTTTCAGCAGATTCACAATCAGCACGTGATCTCGCAACTCTACCAGGCGGGTGATTCCCTGACCGAGCCGCGACCAGTCGATCATTTTGTCAACTTCCCGTCGCCGGAAACCCGCGAAGCCTTCGCAAAGGCGGCGGTGGCGCTGGGGTTCGAGGAAGTCAGCCGCCCTGATCGGACGGACGAAACCAGCTTTCCGTTTGCGCTCGGACTGCTGCGAGTCGACTCCGTCGACGCTGAAACGATCGATCGGGTGACGTTCGAGTTGTTTGAACTCGCTCAGGAACATCAAGGGGAATACGAAGGTTGGGGGTCGAAGGTCGTTAAGAAATAGAGTTTTGACGGCTTGGAGCGAGCCCAACCCCAATCGCGACGGAATGAACTGTTTTGGCATATTCCAGTAGCAATTCTTGTAGATCTTACACGCCAGCTCCGGGTTTGGGACGCATCTCGACTCTCGTTCAGCAGAACCTGCCGAAGTCGTAAAGCATATTGACCAAGCAAGATACGAATCAAACGCGTCTCCATTCACGGATGGATGGCGTTTTTCGGCTCGTCAGTTGCTTCCTTCAGCGAATCTTGTCGCTCGCAAGCAGGATGCTTTGACGGCGACGAAACATTTCAAAAATCAAATCAGAATATCGGAATCAGCATGGATGCGATTTTCCGCCAGGTTCTTCTTGTCGGCGCAGTGATGTCACTGGGCGCCGGGTTTCGCACCCCGAATTTCGTGGTGCAGGCGTCATCCGCCGAATTCGCGAAGCAAGTGGGCGAAGCGGCCGAGATCTACCGACGCGAATTGGCGATCGAATGGACGGGAAAGCCGTTGCCAGGCGATTGGGAGCGTCCGTGTCCGATTACCGTAACGGTCGGCAACATGGGAGCGGGCGGCGCCACGACGTTCAGCTTCCAGAACGGCGAAGTCTACGGCTGGAAGATGACGATTCAGGGAAGCGAGCAGCGGATTCTTGATTCCGTTTTGCCACACGAAATCAATCACACGATTTTCGCGAGTTATTTCCGTCGCCCCCTTCCACGCTGGGCTGACGAAGGAGCCGCCTCATTAATCGAGCATGATTCCGAGCGAAATCGGTTGCGGGATATCCACAGCCGCGCAATCGGAAATCGCCGCAAGATACCGCTCAAATCGCTGCTGGAAATCAGGAATTACCCACAAGACAAGCAGGACGTATTGACCCTTTACGCCGAAGGTCATTCGCTCGCAGATTACCTGATTCAAAACAGCAGCAAGCCACAGTACCTGAAGCTGCTCAAGCTGGCTCACGATAAAGGCTGGGAATCGGCATTAAAGAGTCTTTACCACTACTCGTCGATTGACGCACTTGAAAAGGAATGGGATCAATGGGTCATGGCAGGCAGCATCAAGCTGAATCTGCCTGAAGGGTCTCAGGTGGCCGACCGAGGTGCCGCCGCCCGGCCCGAAACAACGATTCGCGGTCAGTCTCCCGACGGGACACTCAAGCTCGGCTCGCCCGTCGACCTCGATTCCGAAGCCGATTTACCAGGCTCCGAACCTCGCATGATGGCGGACAACGCACCACCACAACAAAGATCCCGATCCAGCCTGCAAGAGCCACTGCTGACGATCAGTGAACTGACCTCCAACGCAGCGAAACCAACGCAAAACCAGTAGCGACGTGGAAACGGCAATTGAAAAGGGTGGCAAAATGCGGACCAAACGAAGTCCGCAGCATTCAGGAAGCTTGTCACCACGAGCGGGAATGTTATACTTTCGACCCGCACTCGAGAGGGAGCGGCACCCAGCCCAAGTGGCGGAACTGGCAGACGCGCTAGGTTGAGGGCCTAGTGGTAGCAATACCGTGCAGGTTCGATTCCTGTCTTGGGCATCTGAAAACGAAAAATCCCTGATCCATTTGGTTTCAGGGATTTTTCATTTGAGACCATCACCGAATACTCGATCGATCGATTCGCAGTTCAGAAAATAATGAACCGAATTTAAAGTGAATGATACAATATCCGTTTTGGTCCTGGCCCTTTTTGATTGTTGCGAGTCGAACAGACTGAAGATGACTGTGGAGGGGCGAGCTGGGAAAATCCAGGGTGGGATGAACCTGACCTTTCCCGACGATGATCAGCGTAATGAAGCGGGACGCAGTTTTGGTTGCAGTGATTCGTACCGGCATTCGGACGAGGATGGTCACAAATGACGGATGACATTCCTGATCCAATTTCTCTGGTTCCTGAACCAACCCGACCGGGCAACAAAGTCGTTGCCACTGTCGTGAATCGCCACAATTATGTGGAGTTCACGGACCACGCGATGGACCAGATGACGCTGCGCAACATCAGTGAGGAAGAAATTATCGAAGTTCTGCGAAACCCGAACGAGCGAGGGCTCCCGGCAGATAAGCCACACATCCGAATCCGCACTGGTAAGCTGAATGTGGTGTATGATTGGATGAAAGACCGTTTGGTTGTGGTGACGACGTACGTTGAAGGACCAAAGAAATGAGTGATTTCTCAGTCAAAGTGAGCGTCAGCAGGAACGGCGACGTGATGGCCGCCTACTTCAAGGTCAAGGCCGGCAAACATCACGAAACGAGAACCGTGGTAGACGGTTATTTGATGGCCGACTATGACGAATTCGGCGAGATTTTGGGCATCGAGATGATCGGCCAATGCTTGCCTGAGGATGTTGAACAGATTGACGCACCCGAGGCCGTAAAGCATTTCGTGCTGAAGGCAATGCCACAAGGACTCGTTCGATTCAAGGAAGTCGCGTGACTTGCAAGAAGTGCCCACAATACTCGCTCGCCATGCCCGAGCGAGTTAGACACTTCCTTTCCTGAGTTTCATCAATTGAGGGTGTTTGTGAACACCTTCTCGTAGCACACTGCGTCAGGCACAGCCTGACCTGCGTCACTGTATCCAGTACTGGAAATCATCAAATAAAAGTTGGTGGGCCGCTAGCCTGCATTGCGCACCGGGCCTTGCGTGCGGACTCGTTTTTTGATCACGCCGCGGCGTGATCGCCGACTCGAAGTCCCGCAGCTGTTATCGGTTTTTTCCGCATTTTATGTCGATTTTCATTCGTTTTCCGCGATTGTGGCGCGAACCTTCGGTCGCGGCACGCATGGAACACGCATCCCGTGGCAGGTGCGGGGTTCTTCATTTGAGCGGCAGGGGATTAAAGACAATTCGGTACTGGTCTTTCGAG
>JANXOO010001326.1 GCA_025353525.1 Schlesneria sp.
CGAATCAGATGTACTCCAGCGCATCAGTTAGGATCGGCGCAGAAATAACTGGCGGAACCATTTTGACTGAAACTGACCGAATCGCTCGGCGATATGCTGCAGAGAAAGGCGAAGATATTTTACCACAGAGACGAAGAGGCACAGAGAAGGAAGGAGAAGAGGCATGTAGCAAGGGCGCTCCGAGAGACTGACCGGGGTTTCTCGCTTCTTCGTTCCTGCATGGCATTTTTTCGGGAGTCATTTTTTCTATCTTGTCTTCTCTGTGTCTCTGCGACTCTGTGGTTATCTTCCTCTTTGCACGATTCGCCTTGGAGAAATCCACTGGCATATCAGCAACTTGCGACAATTGTTCATGCGCCGATGCTTAGTCCCCGCGATCGATCGACAAGTCGCATCAGTGCCAGATCAAACTCATAAAGAGTGCGTTGCGAGTTGTCGGTCATGAACGGGATCTCGAAAGAATATTTTCACCAGTCGGAAGTATGACGGAAATTTCTTCTCGTTTCTACGGCCCAAACGGTTCATTTTGTACAATAGACAGGCTATTCCTCGTCCGTTGGCGGGGTCTTCTTTTGTCCGTCAAAATCGGGTTCCGGAAGTACGGGCAGCCCGAGAGCGGTTTCCACATGCCAGGTTGCCTGACCGAGACTGGCGAAACGTCGCACATGAAGTCCCGCCAGTTTGATGTAAAGATCCTGGGTCACCTGAACCATCCCGAACAGGTTTTCAGCATCCGGAAGTTGTGGAATCGTGTATTGGGCCAGCGTCGGTGCAGTTCTTCCGGATCCTGGGCGATCCTCTCCGATTTTACTCCCCATTTCACCCACAAAATGCCAATCGTCTGACTTCCTGTTTCACTTGCGCCGATGCCGTTTTTATGGTAATTCCATTTTTGCCGCTCGCCCTGCAACTTCGGGCTGAAGCATCTGACACTGAACAGGGGAAAGGATCTTTGACGCATCCTACTGTGCAATCATCGACTCTGGTATGCTCGTGCCAATGCCGATCTTCGACAATTTCTTCAACGGGAATCTTCAAATGACACAACTGACTCGTCGTCACTTTATCAAGGGATCACTCGCCGCAGGTGCTGCAATCAGCCTGACCCCGTCGCTCTTGCGTGCCGCCGAAAAGAACATCCCGATCGGTGTCCAGCTTTACTCGGTGCGCGACGATTGCGGGAAGGATTTCGACGCGGCCCTCGCCAGGATCGCGAAGATGGGTTTCACGGGCGTCGAATTCGCCGGTTACCACAATTACAACGGCAAGGCGAAAGAACTCCGCCAGAAACTGGATGATCTCGGATTGAAAGGGGTCAGCACCCACATCGGCACGGGCAGCTTGCGGCCGGCTGAGTTGCAAAAGACGATCGATTTTCACCAGACCATCGGCTGCAAGTATCTGATCGTCCCCTCCGACGGGGACTTCACAGAACCGGAAAAGTGCGTCAAATTGGCCGAAACTTTCAATAAGGCCGCCGAAGCCCTTAAACCGCTCGGCATGTTATGTGGCTACCACAATCACACAAAGGAATTCTCAAAGCTTGGCGACAGCACTTACTATGACCTGTTTGCCACACGCACATCAGATGATGTCGTGCTCGAACAGGACTGTGGCTGGAGCGCCTCCGCCGGACTGCAACCTGCCGAACTGATGAAAAAGTTCCCCGGTCGTACCAGGCTCGTGCACTTCAAGCCAACCGTGCTGAACGGTGACAAAACTAAAAAAGCCATCATCGGCGAAGACTCTGTCGATTGGGTCGCCACACTCGCCGGATGCCGGACTGTCGGCGGCACGGAATGGATTTTTGTTGAACAAGAAGTCTATCCCGATGGCAAATCGCCGATGGAATGTACAGAGCTCTCGCTGGCTGGCCTGAAAAAGATCCTGTAGCAGGTCGCTGACATTTTGCGATCGAGCGCACCGCGATGTTGGGGACATGCATGTCGTCGCTATGCGGATGCGATCGATTACGAATGGACCGCGTGGTGCAGATCCCTGGTTTGATGGAACAGCACTTGGGCGACCGGCGCATCATTTACTGTCGGAACCATTTTGGCTGAAACTGACCAATCGCTCGGCGACAGGGTGCAGAGAAATGCGACGAGTTTTTACCACAGAGACGCAGAGGCACAGAGAAGAAAAGAGAAGAGGCGCGTTGCGAGGGCGCTCTGAGACACTGACCGGGGTTTCTCGTTTCTACTTTTTTGCATGGCATTTTTTGGGGAGTCATCTTTTCTTGCTTATCTTCTCTGTGCCCCTGTGGTTCACTCATTAATTCGTGTACTTTTTGATGGAGAGGGCGTTTGTTTCGGGATGAGGAATTCGTTATTGGTCTTTGTCATGTGGCCAGACGCAGCGACGTGGCGGCTCGGTCGGAGCCTCGCCCTCCCATGATGCGGCTTCGCCTTTTCTTGCTTGTCTTCTCTGTGTCTCTGTGCCTCTGTGGTTCACTTCCTCTTTCCACGATTCGCCTTGAAGAAATCCACT
>JANXOO010001344.1 GCA_025353525.1 Schlesneria sp.
CCCTTTTTCCCTCCCCTTTTTCCCTCCCCTTTTTCCGCCCTCCCCCTTTTTCCGGAATCGTACATTCCAGTCCCGACAGCAAATCAGACCTGAAGGAAATCCGGAATATGTTTGCGTCTCGAATTGAACACTGCCGGGTTCGAGTCACCATGGCGGTTCACTGTTTGACTTTTTGCGCATACCTCCTTTCGTCAGCCACAAGTCGCGCTGATGAGCCAGGGCTCGAAGAACGGATGCCGCGAATTCCAGCGAGATCAGTCACACAGGCACTGAAGTCGTTCCGGCTCGAGCACGGTTTCGCGATGGAACTCGTCGCGTCTGAACCGGATGTTACCGATCCTGTCGACGCTGCATTCGACGAACGGGGGCGGATGTATGTTGTCGAGATGAACGACTATCCGTTCCTGCCCGAGCAACGCGTTCAGAAATACAAGGACCAGCGCCCCGAAACGTGGGGTCGGATTCGCCTGTTGACCGATTCCGACAACGATGGTCGGATGGACCAAAGTGTCGTTTTCGCGGATCGGCTGCGTTGGCCACAGTCGGTCTGCTGTGCTCGCGGCGGGGTCTACGTCATCGCACCGCCCGATCTCTGGTTCATGAAGGACACCACGGGCGACGGCGTTGCAGATTCACGTGAACTGATCTGTTCGGGATTCAATTCGACCAACGTGCAAGCACTCGCGAACGGCATGGAATGGGGTCGAGATAATGCGATCTGGTTTTCGTCGGGGATCGCGGGCGGCGAGCTGACTGTTCCGGCGAGGGACGGCAAACCCGAACGCAAGTTCACTCCTGGTCGGCGCGACCTGCGGCTCGATCCTGATACCGGCGAACTGACGCTTGTCGCGGGCGGGATGCAGTACGGGCATTCGATCGACAATTGGGGCGAACGATTCATTTGCTCGAACAGCAATCACATTGTCCATGTGACGTGGCCGCTGAACTATCTGGAACGCAATCCGCTACTGGCGATTTCTGACATGACTCGTTCGATCGGGAAAGAGGGCGCTGCCGCAGTTGTGTACCGGACGAGTGACGCGGAACCGTGGCGGCTGGTCCGCACGGCGCGCCGCGCGGCTGATCCCGAGATGCGAAAAAAACTTCCCCCGACAGAACTGGTCCCGACCGGCTTCTTTACGTCGGCGACGGGAATCACGATTTATCGGGGTGGCGTCTATCCGCAGGAACATTTTCGAGGGAACGCGTTCATCGGCGATTGCGGCAGTAATCTCGTCCATCGCAAGACATTGACCGCCAACGGAATCAGCTTCGTCGCCGAGCGAGCTGATCGGGAGGTGGAATTCCTGACATCAACGGACAACTGGTTCCGACCGGTCAATTTCATGAATACTCCTAATGGCACCCTGCTCGTTCTCGACATGTATCGCGAGACGATCGAGCA
>JANXOO010001351.1 GCA_025353525.1 Schlesneria sp.
CCCTTTTTCAGTCCCTTTTTCAGTCCCTTTTTCAGTCCCTTTTTCAGCGACCGGCATTTGCGTTCCTGCCGGTCGCGTGGCAGCGAAAACCGATTGAGTGTAGAGGCGAAAACGGTGACTTTCAATTCAGTGAGGTTACCAGCATGTGGCTGATGCCAGGCGATGCCCGATTCACGGGTTTCAACCCTGTTCGATTTCTCAAAACCAGCCCCGGCGCGCCGGGGTCGGTCCCTTGACAGGATAGCCGAATCGCATAACAGCGTTTGTCGCAACAAATTCAAAGAATTGCCAATGCACGAGTGATGTTCGTCGAATGCGTTGTCCGTATCGATGCCGTCGGCAACATTCAAACATGGTTGCGCGACGGCGATCCCGTCGCGCAACCGACCCCGGCGCGCCGGGGCAACTTTGGGCGTGAATAACAGAATACCGCACTTGTCGTGCGCAGAACAAACAGCACGAACAGAATGCGTCGCCGCGTTTGTGTCGCCTGGCCGAGACTTGTTGTAGCGCGGCCGATCCGCGATAATTTTTGGACTCAGCAGGCGGAATCGTCCCGAATGCGGAATGGAGTCTCAATCATCGTGGTGGAAGGATCGTACATGGCGAGTGCCAGCGATGTGTTTCGTGTCGAGTTGCCAGGGGGGACAATTGTCATCTCTCCGGCAGGTGATATTGAAAGCCTGTCCGCCGACCTTCTTGCAGAAGCGGCCGAGATGATGACAGAATTGATCGAAACTCACGAATCGCCCATGCTCGTGATCGATCTGAGCAATGTCCCCAGTTGTAGTTCGGTTTTTATGTCGTTCCTGTTGCGGTGTCACAAGTCCGTCAAAAGCCGCAGCGGTGAAATGGTGCTGTGCAGAACGAGCCGAATGTTGCGAGAATTGCTGTCTCTGACCCGTCTCGATACCGTCTGGGCTGTCTACGAAACCCGGGCCGAAGCCATTGCTGCTGTGGACGGATAGTCATGCACAGGTTTTCCTGTCACTGCGGCTCATGCGCTCGATCCGATTCTGTTATTCGAGGGGGCTGCCCCCGCACCGTGAAATCAACCGTCGGCATATCACAACTGCGAGTTTTTCCATGAATTCTGATTCCGGTTCGCCATTCCCTTCCGGTTCACCATCACCGGCGAAAGAAGGTTCGTTGCCGTCGTCCGCCCGCTCCGAAGAAGAGACCCGAATGGCGTTGATCGACGAGATCAAAGAGACGGCAGACAAGCTGAATCGCGATCAGGCCTCGCGCGGCGATCTGAAAATCCTCAGCCGCGCCCTGAAGGAGCTTCGCTACGCCTTCAAGGTCTTTACGCCGTTCCGCCACATCAAAAAGGTGACTGTTTTCGGCTCGGCAAGAACGCCTCCCGATCACCCCGATTTCAAGGCGTCGGTCGAATTCGGACGTGGCATGGCCGAAGCTGGCTGGATGGTCGTCACCGGTGCTGGCGGCGGAATTATGGAAGGCGCTCATCAGGGTGCCGGGCCAGCCATGTCGATGGGAGTCAATATTATGCTCCCTTTCGAGCAGGAAGCGAATCCCGTCATCAATCACGATTCGAAACTGGTGACGTTTCGCTATTTCTTCACTCGCAAACTGATGTTCGTCAAAGAAGTGCATGCGGTCGTCCTCTTTCCCGGCGGGTTTGGAACACAGGACGAGTTATTCGAAGTCCTGACACTGGTCCAGACCGGAAAACGCGATCTGATGCCGATCGTCTGCGTCGACAGTCCTGGTGGAACGTACTGGTCGGGCTGGTTCGAATTCATCCGCAACGAATTGCTATCGAGGCACCTTATCAGTCCCAACGATTTGTCGCTGGTTCAACTGACCGACAACGTCGAAGTCGCGATTCGTGCGGTGATGGACTTTTACCGGAATTACGACAGCATGCGGTACATTCGCGAGATGCTGATCCTGCGCGTTCGCCGTCCCGTGACGGATTCGCTGCTTGCCAAACTGAATGCCGAATTCGTCGACATCCTGACCAGCGGAACAATCGATCGAATCGGCACACACCCCTTCGAACTCGAAGACGAAGAAACGCGCGATTTGCCGCGGATCGCATTGCGTTTCAACCGGCGTGA
>JANXOO010001397.1 GCA_025353525.1 Schlesneria sp.
TTCTTCTCGGAGACATGCCGCATTGTTTTCGCAGAGCGAAGTCTAACAAAACGCGGGGCCGACTGCATCATGCGGAAACTTTCATTCGACTCCGCGCGTGGATCGAGGCGGGAAGCGACGAAGATCTCTTTCAAAAAACAACTTGCGTCACATCAGATCTTGCAATGTCATCCCGACAAATGAAGAATCGGTCCATGGACGGATTCCGACTCGGCCTCCATGGGCTGATATCGTGCTGGTATTTTCTTAGGCGAGCGGGGGATGTCAATCCCCTAATTCTTCTTCCTCGACTCTTCGCCCCTGATTCTTGAAAGCGACAGTCGCATTGATTCACGTTTCCCTGCCAAGTCAAATCAGAACCCGCAAGAATTCGCATTCCCCCGATTCTTCGAAACACCGAACACGCGGTAATGATGTCGGAATTCAAGTGGGAACAGAGAATTCTTTTCGCAGGACGGATATTCTGAACCATCGTACTCCCAGTGTAGACCTTTGTCATCTTCATTGGAACATCCCCGATGAATTCCATCTGGTTCTGGATCGTGGGGTTTTCGGCGTGGATTCAACGCGAACAGTTGGACGCGATCGAATACCTCAAGGCTGAAAATAGAGTCTTGAGAAGAAGTCATTGGCAAGAAACGGATTCTTCTGAATGATGATCAGCGACGGCGGTTGGCCGTCAAAGGAAAAATCCTCGGATTGGCTCGACTCCGCGAGGTGGCCGGAAATTTTAGCCCCGAAACCATTCTTCGCTGGCATCACAAGTTGATCGCACTCAAATGGACGTTCGCACACAAATCGAGTGGACGGCCGCCGATTTCTCAGGAGATTGTGGAACTGGTTCTCAAAATGGCTCGTGAAAATCCCTCGTGGGGTTATGATCGGATTCAAGGTGCCTTGGCCAATCTCGGGCATGTCGTCAGCGACCAATCGGTCGGAAACATTTTGAAGGCCATCGGCATTGAACCGGCACCGGAGCGAAAACAGAGCACCTCATGGAACACTTTCCTCAAGGCACATTGGGAAACCCTGGCCGCGATCGACTTCACGACGACCGAGGTCTGGACGTTGGGTGGTCTGGTGACTCATTACATCCTGGTTGTGATGGATCTGAAATCGCGGCGGATTCATGTTGCCGGGGTGACGACTCAACCGAATGCCGCCTGGGTACGACAGGTGGGCCGGAACCTGACCGATTCCTTCGACGGATTTCTCAACGAACATACTCATCTCTTGATTGACCGGGATACTTCGTTTTTACCACTGCGAGATTTTCTGGAAAAACACACGTCCATCATACCGGTGGTCTTGCCGCCGAAGTCACCGAACTGCAACGCTTTTATCGAAAGATTCTTTGGAAGCTTGAAATCGGAATGTCTTCGTAAACTCATCCTCATCGGTCGTGCCTCGTTGATCCGTGCGTTGAACAGCTATGAGCTGCACTACCACTCCGAGAGAAACCATCAAGGACTGGAAAACAAGATCATCGCCCCCGAAGAGAACGTCGGTGCATCAGAAGGAACAATCGATTGCCGCGAACGTCTTGGAGGACTGCTGAACTACTACACTCGTCGTGCTGCTTGATTTCGTCGCC
>JANXOO010001422.1 GCA_025353525.1 Schlesneria sp.
CATTCGCGGATCGTGGAGTCCGAAACCGGAAGGTCACGGCGAAGAATATGCGGACAAAGCGGGACGACTCTACCTGACGAGCATGTGCATTCTGATCCTCGAAACGCCTTATAGGCACAAGGCCGTTTACGAGAATTGACGCAGGGATCAGGGATGATTATTTCCTGCCAGGCTGTTTGCTGGTCCTGATTTCCGCTGGCTCCTGCAGTCTGCTTCATGAAGTCAGTATAAAAAGTCAAACTCAGATGGAGCCGTGGCCTCAACCAGAAGCGTTCGTGGGACCAGCTCTTTCTCCTGAAACTGTTTTTATTACAATCCGGTTGCCGTTGACGTGAACAATGGAGGGCCGTCGTTTTAGTCGCGAAAGAGCGCAAATGACTTCTCGCAGGGATTCGAAAGACTCTCAATTCGGATTGCGTGCGGCACCATTCGTTTTTTCGGGGACTGACTGGCTTGCATTAATTCACCAGACTCTGGAAGTTGTACTGGCTCTGTCCGCAATAATCGGTTTGCGACGAATGTCTCGTGAAACGTCGCGAGCAAAACAACTCTTTCAAAAGGATGATTCATGCGTTTCTCGAATTTTCGGTCCGCCTGGATGCTTGGCGCTGCACTGTTGATCGCGATGTCTGCGAGTGTCCAGGCGCAGACAAACAAGTACGTGCTCGACGGATCGCATTCCTCGGTTGTATTCTCGATTCAGCATCTCGGCATTAGCAAAACCTATGGCAAATTTGGCAAGGTCAGCGGCAAGTTTTCGCTGGATGCAAAAAAAGCAGCCAACAACGCGTTTGAAGTGAGCATGGACGTTGCGTCGATCGACACCAACGATGCCAAGCGGGATGAGCACTTGAAAGCAGCCGATTTCTTTAACGCGAAACAGTTTCCCGAAGTGACATTCAAGGCGACCAAAATCGAGCAGACCGCTACCGAACTGAAACTGACGGGCGACTTCACGATGCACGGCGTCACCAAACAGATGACGCTTCCATTCAAAAAGGGTGGCGAAGCCGACGACCCGTTTGGAAATTCACGGATTGGATTTAGTGGAGAGTTCACGCTTAAACGCTCTGACTTCGGAATGAAAACCATGGTCGGGCCGATCGGAGACGAAGTCTCGGTCGAAGTCAGCTTCGAGGGCATTCTTCAGAAGTAAGATCCTGATCCGGCGCGACGAACACAGTTTTCGAGCAGGCCGTAATTGGCCTGCTCACCTTTTTCACCGACGGGAAAGCCACTATCGTGGTTGGTTTACTGGTCGCAACGGGCTGTTCGATCCTTGTGACGGTGTTGACGCTATGGACCGCCAGCCGTCGTTCGTCCCAATCGAAAATGCGCTGGGCGATAGCGATCGGGACTGCGGCAGGTCATATCGCATGGACGGCGATGAACGAACTCGCTTCGGTGGCGCCGTCTGCTGGTCTCTGGCACGTCGTTCGCAACACAATTGCCACGTTCGCGGCACCGCGCGAAGCGGGACATTGGATTGTCATTGTTCTTGTCGTTGTTGCGATTGCCGAATCGCTGAGCGGTGACGGTCAAATGCAAGGTTCGACCGGTAATGATCCGCCTCGACCATCGCACAACGGACGAACCCAATTGATCCGTGGGTTGATCTATGTCGGAGTGCTGCTGCGGCTGTTATGGGGCAGCGTTTATTTGACCCGTCAATGGAGCGTACCCGTCACCATCGGGATTGTGACCTTGAATACGCTCGTTTTGTCAGCAATCGCGACCGCCGGTCAGAATTCGGTCGCGCAGCGCGTTCTTGCGACGCGATTATCGCTGATCACCCTGGTATCGACTTCCATCGGACTTGTGA
>JANXOO010001426.1 GCA_025353525.1 Schlesneria sp.
TTTTCGCCGACGCTCGATCAATCGATCGCAATGGCATATGTCCCTGGATCGTACTCGGTTCCTGGAACGTTGATCGAGATCGATATTCGGGGAAAGCGGGAAGCGGCAGAAGTTGTTTCACTGCCGTTTTACAAACGCGCAAAACCGGTTTAGAAACAGTTGAAACAGAAAAAGCCGCCGGACAGATTCGAACTGTCGACCTATGCTTTACGAAAGCATCGCTCTGCCAACTGAGCTACGGCGGCGGCTAATGGAGGAGAGATGATAACAGAATGCAGATGCTCGGCAAGACACCTTGATTCCGATGTCGAGTCGCATTTTGGTGTCTGGCAGTGGAAAAATTACTGGCTGAAAAATGGGAACCAGTTCCCCTTTTTCAGCGACCCATTCTCGATTCAATCAATTTGGAAGTGATTTGGGGGTGCCGCTGGAAACTTTTTCGCTGGCGCTCCGGTTGGGCGAATTCGGTGTTACGAGTCTTTCGGTCGATTCGCCGTCAGCCTGAAGGAGCGTTTGTTGGCCGAACGCTCCCACGATTTTCTCATCGATCTTGAGTACTTTTGAAACGAGTCGCCCTTCGCTCAGGTCGAATTGAATCGTACCTGAGGGAGTTTGCTGGACGAGTTGCCGCAGGATCGTGGGGTCGGTGACAGGTGTCAACAGGCTTGTGCGAACCCGGATTGTGGCGATGTGATCGGTGACACTCGTCAACTCGTAACTTCGAATCAGGACCAATGGCTGGTTCAGGCTCTCGTTGATGGCGACTTGTGTCTCGAATTTTTCACTCCATTTATCCCCGATTTTGACGGGCATTTCCGGCAATACGACGAGAAAATTGATGGAAGGATCAGTCTTTTGAGCGGCTTCGGTCAGCTTTTTTGGGGCATCGGTCACGAGCATGGTGACTTTCGTCAATCGTCCATTGGCCGTGACATGGAATCGCGCCAGCGGTCGTCCAATCGTACTGGCAAGACTCTCAAATCCCTTCGGGGCAACCGTATCTTTTGAACTGTCGAAGGCGATCGCGGCTTTGTCGCCGGTTTGAGATGACATACGGACGATTTCAACTACAGGTTCCAGGATCGCTCCGCCCGCTTCGTCTACTGAGATCACTCGAAAAGACTTCAAAGACTCCGTTTTCTGAACGGCCTTTGCCTGATTGCTGGCCATTTGCGTTGTCAGCTCGGCCTTGTCAATCACTTCGTAGTGGAAAAACTGCCCTGCTTTGAAGCGATAGGTGATCGTGATCGGGCCGTCGTCAGCGGGTGCCGACTGCGCCATCAGAATTGTCGATGCGAGACATCCAAACAGGAACATGACACGTTTTCCCGACATCAATAAGCCCTCCTGGCAGATCCAATCCAATGAGTGCATGTCTATGTGATGATTTTCCGCCAGCCCGACAGGAAACCAACAGCGACACCGGAGACAGGCAGAATCGTAACAAAACAAGGAATTGCCGAAGAGATCAGTTTCCGATGATTTCAGGCGATTCCGCATTGGTAAAGAATTTTGCGTCGATCACGGGATTCGTCCGGTGCATACCAGAGACCCTTCGGAGAAGTGCGGCAGCAAGAAATCGTGACCTCTCAAGCGTCAAACGAGCGATCTGTAAATCAATTTGAAAGAAATTGACGCTGAAGGTTGACTCTCTGGATGACGATGTTAGAATCTCTTCCCCGCTCCGTCGTAAAGACGTGTGGGAAATTGATCTTTGAAAACATGGTTGGAGAGTTTTGAGAAACAGTTTTGTTCGTATTGATGCGGTTGCTGGCCG
>JANXOO010000253.1 GCA_025353525.1 Schlesneria sp.
AATTTGATGACTGCCGCACAATGATTCCGACGGGCTGCAAAATATGATTTGCCTCGGTTGGCCGGTGGCCGGAAAGCCATTCGTCGAGCAGACGAGCCGCCTCGAAACCGATCCGTTCGGCAGGTAGACTGACACTTGAAAGTGATGGTCGAGCCAGTTCACAGAGCAAGTCATCGTCGTCGGCCCCAACAATTGACACTTCGTCGGGAACGACGAGTCGCAACTGGTGACAGTACTCGGCCACCTGAGCTCCCTGAGTGTCATGACTGGCCAGAATGCCGATTGGTCGTTCGAGCTCCCGCAACCATGCGAGTAATGGCTCGTTCCAATGCCAGACTCCTGTCGGATCACCGAATCGGCGATTCGGCTCGTAAAACGATTCAACGTGAACGCCTGATTCCGTCGCAGTTTCTCGCAACCCACGTTCTCGTTCGACAGAAAACTCATGACTTCGATACCCGAAAAAGGCAAGTCGGCACAGGCCGCATGACAACAGATGGCGTGCTGCCTGCCTGCCGACTTCAGCATGATCGACGATGACGCGTGGAAAAGGCAAATCGGGAAGAACTCCCGAGACATTGATGACGGGTCTGCGAAGATTGACCAGCGAATCTGCCAGCGGTCGATGAAAAATGTGCGCGATATAACCGTGGCAACGCAACGGCTTCACCAGTTCCAGAGCCCTCGGATTCGTCGCGATCGGCGTGAAGATCCAATCAGGCCGATCGCTCGCAAATGTTTTAACGCCGCGAAGGATTCTGCGATAAAATGCCAGTGAATGTTCCATCACCAGCCCGAGCGAATGTGAGAACCGCTCATGTTTTGCCACGTGAGGCGAGTACGCCGCTAACAACCGGGTCACTGCAATTGTCGCAAAACGACAAAATATTTGCGCATTATCGCCTCGCCACCCGGAGAATGCGATGGTAGAACGGAATCCTTAAAGTACGCCGTGCGGAATGTGTTGAGGCTGTTGCGTCAGGTCAATTGTGTCCGGAAGCCGGGATTTTCCTGAATGATCCGTGGAAACCGGCTTTCATCGCAGCCTCCATTCCCTGCGAACTGGCTCGATCATGGGATGCGCAAGTGGACGAAGAATTTCCGGGAACACAGTGGTGAACAGATTTGCAGAACGAGTGTTCGAAGTCTTTGCGACGTTCATTTGCTTCAGGACGCCGCAACGCTGCGCAGCGGACTTCGCAACACTTTCACGGGGTTTTGATTGCCATTTGCCGCCACTCGGTACTGCGATGTTTCCGTGGCGATGTTTGCTGCTGACGGTGGCGATTGCGTCATTGACGTCGGTCGGTATGTCGGACGAGCCGACGTTTAATACGACTCCCGCTGAAGAAGAAATCGCGTTCTTCGAAAGCAGAGTCCGTCCCGTTCTGGTGTCGCATTGCTATTCCTGCCATAGCCAGGAAGCCAAGAAGGTCGGTGGAAGTCTGCTTTTGGACTCACGTCAGGGAATCGCGCTGGGCGGCGAGTCCGGGCCACCGATCGTTCCTGGCGATCCGGCAAACAGTCGATTAGTTCGTGCCATTCGAAAGGCAGACCCCGATC
>JANXOO010000034.1 GCA_025353525.1 Schlesneria sp.
GATTCGCCAAATCGTCCTGAATTCCCCACAACACGATTGAATCCTGGCGAAACTTATCGCCAGACGACGGTCCACAAGTTTTCGGTTTTGAAGTGACGTCGAAGGTTTTCGACCATATCACACCAGGTTCCTCTGCGAGGCCGGAATGGCGACACTCACCGAGTTCTCATGGCTGAAGCAGCGTTCCGGATTATCGCTCGATCAACTTTCGGCGTCGCTCGGTTTTACGTCGCGAACACTGCGTCGATACGAAAACGGCACAGCAACCCCGCGTCCCCCGGTGATCGAAGCGCTTCGACGCCTGGCTTCCGAAACCGACCGACCGCACCACGAGGAATTCCGTTTTGTCGATCTTTTCGCAGGAATTGGCGGGCTTCGGCGGGGCTTTGATGGTCTGGGCGGAAAATGCGTATTCACGTGTGAATGGAATCGGTTTGCTCAACTGACCTATCGCTCTAACTTCGCCGATGGCGACGATCACATCTTTCACGACGACATTACGACGATCGAGGCGGACGAAGTTCCATCACATGATCTTCTGCTTGCAGGATTTCCATGCCAGCCGTTTTCCATTGCCGGAGTGAGCAAGAAGAATGCGCTTGGTCGGGAACACGGTTTCAAATGCGAGGCACAAGGGACGCTGTTTTTTGATGTCGCTCGCATCATTGAACATCACCAGCCGCAGGCATTTTTGCTCGAGAACGTGAAGAATCTTGTCAATCATGACAAGGGAAAAACATTCTCTGTGATTCATCGGACACTGACAGAGGAACTGGGCTACAACGTCCACTGGAAAGTGATCAATGCGAAATCCTTCGTGCCTCAAAATCGCGAGCGGATTTTCATTGCGGGATTCCGTGAAAAGAATGACTTTACATTCGACAATATAACGCTGCCGGATCCGATGAGCGGCCCCAGACTGGGTCAGATTTTTCATCCGGAAGACGGAACGGAAGTGCCCGAAGGACATTTCACAACTGGCTCGAAGGCGGCCATTTGTGACCGATATACGCTCACCGACCATTTGTGGAAGTATCTTCAGGACTATGCAGCCAAGCATAAGTTGAAAGGGAATGGTTTCGGGTTTGGCCTGAATGGCCCGGATGATGTTGCCCGCACCCTGTCCGCTCGCTATTACAAGGACGGGTCAGAAATTCTGATCAAACAGCGGAACAAGAACCCCAGACGATTGACGCCCCGCGAATGCGCCCGATTGATGGGATTTGACGAACCCGGTGGTTCAGCATTCAAAATTCCGGTTTCCGACATGCAGGCCTACAAGCAGTTCGGCAACTCCGTAGTGGTCCCAGTCGTCAACGCGGTCGCTCGGCATATGGCACCTTATATTGAAGGCCAAACAACCGTTCTCGAGTCAGGCCAACGGCTGCTGGCGTTTGCCTGATATCATCAATCGTGAACAGTGAACGATGTTTTGGTGGATTGCTCCAATGGTGAAACCGGCGACACGCTGATACCATTTGATTTTTACGGCGTGTGTTTTGCGGCGGGAAAATGACGAAACCGAAACAACCGCTTGCCGAGGTGTTCGGATTTCCACTGACCAACATGGAAAAGTCGGCCATCAGGCATCGCGAAAATCGGCTCTGCCCATTCAACAATAAAGTACCGAACTGTACGAAGGATAAGGCGAACAATCCACTTGGGGTTTGCAGTATCCTGAACGACGGCGGAGAGCCGATCATTACCTGCCCGGTGCGGTTTCGGGAAGGATGGATGATTGCCGAAGATGCGGCCCGCTTTTTCTTTCCGGCTGGGACGAAATGGACGACTCTGTCCGAAGTCCGTTTGAAAGACAAATACGACAAATCGGCAGGTAACATTGATGTCGTCCTTGTGTCGTACAATGAATCCGGCAAAGTGACAGAATTCGGGGCTCTGGAAGTACAGGCCGTCTATATCTCGGGAAACGTTCGTAATCCGTTCGAGTTTTATATGGAAGACCCGATTGGCAACCAGAACATGGATTGGGCCAGTCAGGTTAATTATCCGCACGCAGATTACCTTTCTTCATCACGAAAGAGGCTCGCCCCGCAGTTGATTTTCAAAGGCGGAATTTTAAATTCGTGGGGGAAAAAATCGGCGGTCGCACTTAATTCGGGGTTTTTCAACACACTTCCGAAGTTGGCAGAAGTACCGCAAAAGACTGCTGATGTCGCGTGGTTAATCTACGATCTTGTTTGCGACAAATCCCGGAACGTCTTTGAGTTGACGCTGGTACGCGAAGTCTTCACAAAATTCCACGAAAGTCTTGAAAAGATCACTCGCTCAGAACCGGGCAATATCGAAGATTTCCTTGGCATTCTTCAGGGAAAGATTAATGACAAGCTCGATAATCCTCCGGATACGGAGACAATCGATGCTCAATTCTAAGGTGCAAAAAAGTCTTTTCGGTGACCCGTTGCCAGAACGAATAGTGAATGTCGCGTCGGTGCCAAAACGTAGCCCGTTCAGGTATCCTGGCGGAAAAACATGGCTGGTTCCGCGATTGCGGCAATGGTTACGTCACATTGAAACCAAACCGAAAGTTTTTATTGAACCGTTCGTCGGAGGCGGAATCATTGGCTTGACCGTCGCGTTTGAAAAGCTGGCCGACAAAGTCATTTTGGTCGAGATGGACGAGGATGTCGGTGCTGTCTGGCAGACGATGTTGAGTGACGACAATGAATGGCTCGCAACGAGGATTGAGGATTTCGATCTGACGGAAGAATCCTGCCGGTCTTTGATCGCACAAACACCAGGATCAATACGGGATAAGGCGTTCAGGACGATTCTGAAAAATCGGACGTTCCATGGTGGAATCCTTGCGGCCGGATCGGCGCCCGTCAAATTTGGCGAAAATGGCAAGGGTATCAAATCTCGCTGGTATGCCAAAACGATTGCTGGCAGGATACGGGATATTGTTTCCGTTCGGGAGCGAATCGAATTCATTCAAGGGGACGGGATTGCTGTGGTTCAAGAGCATTCACGCGACAAGAAGGCTGCTTTCTTTATTGATCCTCCCTATACGGCTGCGGGGAAGCGGGCAGGGAACCGTCTATACACTCATCACGCTCTCGACCACGAGTCGCTTTTCGCGGTGACCGAGAAGTTGTCTGGTGATTTTCTGATGACGTATGACAATGCTGAAGAACTGGTGGAAATGGCGGAACGACACAAATTCCAGACGAGAACAATCGCCATGAAAAATACGCACCACGCCGTGATGAATGAATTGTTGATCGGGCGTGACTTGTCCTGGCTTGGGTAACGCCGTCCTTTGTGAATGGAGTTACACAAGTTCTCTATTTGCCGACGGACGCTCCCCCTCAAGAGATCCGGTTTATGGAAGTCAACAGCATGAATACCAAAACGACCCCTTTGGAACCAATAACTATTTACGCTTTATCTGTCTGAATCGATGCAACCCACCAATCGAAGTTTGCCGCACCACTTCCCGGAGTGTAGTTGGCGAACCGCTCGATGGCTTTGAGTGCCGCAGATAACTCTGCCGCGTTTGGCTTCACGATTTCTGACCATTGCTTCATGACCTCAGTGGTCGCCAACACCCCCACTCCCAGTTCCATCGCAATCTTTCGTGCCTTTTTGTCATCCGTCAGCACCGACCAGCCCCGGCATTTGGCGATTGCCAGCCCCATCGACTCGCCGTCGTCGCCAATGCGTGCTGCAAGCTGGACGTAGAGTTCCGTCTCCTCGTCGCTTTGACAGTCGCACCGGGTCAGGATTCCGCCATCTATCGCGGGAATCAGATCAATCGGAACTACGATCAGTTTTTCCGGGTCGTCGGGGTCAGGTTGGCGGTATTGCCGGGATTCCTTTTCTACCGCCGCCGGGAGATACCATTCGTTGTGAAGCGCAGTCAGGATCGGTACGAACTGGCCGCTCGTATATAGATTCAGGGTTCCGCACGCATCAAGAATGACGGCCGGCATGATTTGCTCCGGTCGTTTCTTCAGGTGTGATCGGCCAGTAAGGAGGTTTCAAAATCGGCCTGCATCGAGTGCGTCTGGCCTTCAGCGTCCACTTCCACGCTCAACATAGACTCTTGAATCACTCTTCGCACCTCCCAGATGTCGCAACGAAGATAGTTTGCCAGCTCCTTCTCGCTCAGCTCGCCTCGCTCATAGGCATGGACGCCGAGGAACTTATACCGCTCTGGATACGCAGGCTCGGGGCGAGCTTCCGAGGCGAGGCCCAATCGCTTTTCTGCTTCGCGGATGGGGAGGCCTTTTTCTTTCAGAAGATCCCACGTTCCCTGTTTGAGCAGGCCGAGGGATTCCAGGCGAAGTGCCATAGCTTCCATCGACACCGAGTAGAAATGCTTCAGTTGTACCAGGTCGCCAACCTGGAAGTTGCCCGTGGTGTTTACGATCTCGTTGAACCGGAATCTTACCGACGACGCTGGCATCAGGAAGCTCATGGCGAATGATTCAGCGAACCGTTCGTTGGCCGGCTTTCTGCCGAAGTTGGTCAGGTAGTCGATACCGGCGGTATAACGATCCACAATCAAGTGGGCGTATTCATGTGAAATCGATGCCCGCTGTTTGTCCGCCGGATGGACGCTGTTAATAAGCATGCACCCGCCCAGGCCATCCACGAAGATAAACATCCCCGCGAACATCCGAGGCAATCGAGTGAAGAAGATGCGGACGCCGGCCTCGGACTCCAGTAGGCTGCGGATATTGGGGATAGGCTGGTCGCCGAGACCAAGTCGCTGGCGCTCCCGGTTCGCGATGTCCTCAGCCAGTTCGGTAACGTTGACGCGCGGGTTCAGTTCCACCGGCTGCGGGTAGTTCATCCGCAGTGGTGACTTCATTCGCAATTCAAGGTCCAGATAGTTCTCCACGAACTCTTTGAATTCTCGAATTGCGGCCTTGAGCTGTTCGGCATCGGCAGGTTTCACCTTCTCCATTGCGACCCGGAAGTGCGGTTGAAAGTCAGTCAGCGGCTCCATCGTCCGAACAAAGTGGCTCACCGGTTGGCCATAAAGCGCAGCTAGTTTGACGATTTCGTTAGGGGTGGCTTTACGCTCACCCTTTTCGATGGCGATAAACGTTGGGCGGCTCACGCCGATCGCTTCGGCAGCATCATCCTGCTTTATGGAACGCGATTTCCTTGCCTCGGCCAACCGCTGGCCGATGATCCGCGGCGACGCGGGGTCGGTCGTCATGGGGTGGCTCCTTCAACTGCTGCCGGAAAATTGGCTGCTTGCGACATCACCGGTCAACATCGCGAGCAAACGATTGATTCTGAAAGGATCACACATCGAATGTCACGGATCTCGCGGTTCAAGATTGCAAACGGTTGTGTTGTTGTCAAATTTGGGAAGATTCAGCGCGAAATCAGTGGAATCCCCTGGAATTCGAAGAAGATTGTATGTGGACGCGATCCGGTGGTGTCGCGAGTACGCTCAACCACCGGTATTACTTTCCCTGCCGGGCAACGCCGTGAAACATTTTATCGCGAGAAAACAGGGATATTACAGGTGAGTGGAATTCCGCAAAGGCGAGCGGGGGATGTGAGTCCCCTGATTCCGGGAGTTCCATTTGATTTATTCCGACCACAAAGACCAACCACACGAACCACAAATGCAAGAATCAGGGGATTCACATCCCCCGCTCGCC
>JANXOO010000042.1 GCA_025353525.1 Schlesneria sp.
ATTTCGCAACCGGCTGTATTGGTTGTCGCGTCACTCTATTGGGCGACCAGTCTCGCGACCGGCCCGGCGTGGAATACGTGGCAGGGAACGATTATTCCCCGACACATTCGCGCGAAGTTTTTTGCCAAACGAGCGCGACTCTGTCAAATCACGACGTTGCTAGGTTTTTTGGCCGGTGGATACGCCTTGAAAGCCGGCAAAGTGAGTGGAAGTGAAGTGCCCGTTTTCGCAGTTCTGTTTGCGATCTCGCTGGTCTGCCGTATGGCGTCGACGCTGTGTCTGATGCTCCAGAGCGAACCGTTTCCAATTCCGCCCGAGATGCGTTTCCTGTCACTCGCAGAACAATGGCACCGCTTTTCGCGCGGGCCGTCGGGTCGCCTGCTGATTTTTGCAGTTGGAATGCAGGTCGGAGTCTACATCGCCGGTCCGTTTTTCGTTCCGTTCATGTTGAAGGAGCTTGGCTTCGAATACCACCACTATGCCTTGCTGATCGGAACATCGTACGTCGCAAAATTCCTGACGCTGCGCTGGTGGGGGCGACTGGCTCATGTGACAGGAGCCCACCGCCTGCTGTGGATTGGCGCGTTGGGGCTGGTGCCGCTGGCAGGGGGCTGGTCGATCTGTTCGAATTACTACTGGTTGCTGGGCCTGCAACTGGTTGCGGGTGCAGCATGGGCTGCCTACGAATTGGCGCTCGTTCTATTGTTTTTTGAAACGATTCACGAATCGGAACGGACCAGCTTGCTGACACTCTACAACCTCGCCAACAGCGTCGCGCTGGCGACAGGATCGTTGATCGGGGCTGCAATCCTGAACGGACTGGGAATCAGGGCAACGTCGTATCTGTGGGTCTTTGCTGCGTCGACATTTTTTCGCGCAATGACGCTGTTGCTTCTCAGAAGGATTCCAATGACTTCCGTCGAATAAACAGAAGTCCCGATGCGCCCGTCAGGGATTCGACCGTCGGGCGAATCGATTGAAGTTCCGGACCTGCCAGGGCTTCCCGACCAAACTCATGGCTCGGGCGGTACCGACGATGGCATTCCGGATATGAGGTCAACGCGATGACGCCAATCATCGGTGTCGCGCGGGGTAATCAACGATTCGAGGCACGGACGATTCGTCCGTGCCTCGAATGAGACTTCAATCGATGATGCTCGACGAAACCTATCTGCGATTCCGAATGGTACGCCTGGCGACAAAGCTTTGCGTTGTCCCGTTCGAAACCTGGAAGCTGATTTCGCGGTTACCATACGTTCTGCGAGCTCCATCGCTATCGAACGTTACTGATCGCAATGCCGCTTGATAGTTGGCGACAGTATCGGAACCGGTCAGCGTCAGTACCCCCGTTGTTGCGTTAAACGATCCTGTGATCGTCGCCGTATTGGCGAACGCCAGAGTATCGTGGTCCGATTTGAATCCGCCAATTGTGATCGTGGCTCCGGTCAGGTTCGTGGTGTTTGCAGCTGCGATTGTCAGCGTCGATGTGACCGCGACTGGCCCCTTGTGCCTGCCGTGAGTCCGGTGAACCAGCCGTCGCGTTTCGATTCCCGACAAGACAGGGACACTGTTCACTGCAGTGACCGTGACATTTCTGGTCACGGCCGTTGTCGGCAGTGTTGTTCCAACCTGGAAGCTCAGGGTCCGTTGCGCGGTATTGTTGCTGGTCGTCGTAAAGGTCACGGCCCTCAAAGCGGCCTGATAGTTCGCGTCGGTCCCTGCTCCGGTCAGCGTCAAGGTTCCCGTTGTGGAATTGTAGGTCCCTGTAATCGTTCCCGCGTTGGTGAAGGCGAGCACATCACCAGTTTGAAAGCCGCTACTGATTGTTACAGTCGCCCCGGCAACACTGGCGTTGTTCGGATCAGTCACCGTCAACGTCGATGTCACTGCGGCTGGCGCTTGCCCCACGGTGTACGCCAGGTTCGTGGTTTCAAGAGCGGCAACTGCAACTGAGGAAGCGACATTGATCGTGCGAGTGACTGCGGTACTCGGTGCCGACAGTGTGTCGGTGACGATGACCGTAACGGTGCGGACCTGTCCCGAGGCAGAACCGCTGGTGTTCTGGTAGGTCACTGTGCGGATGGCTGCCTGGTATTGGGCAGGGGTAGCATTTCCCGTCAACGATAACGTGCCTGTTGCAGCGTTGAAAGCGCCGGTGATACCGTTCGCGTTCGTGAACGCCAGGATATCCTGACCGTTCTGGTAATTCCCGGTGATCTGTATGGTCGCTGATCCAATCGTTCCGTCATCCGCGAC